>JBBRUO010000534.1:0-4544 GCA_038247725.1 Gemmatales bacterium | reverse complement strand
CTTGGTCGTGGCGTCCGCGACTTTGGCGTCGATGTCGGCGTAAAGCTGCTTGTCGAGGTTCACCTGACTAATGACGACCGGCTCGACGATGAGCTTCTTCGGCAGGCTCTTCAGAGCCTCGGCCAGTTCCCCGGCATGGCGGAAGCGGGCCGCTTTATCGCTGGCGATGCTGCGGGCCACCACCTGCATGAGCGGGTCGCAGGCGTGCAACCGGCCGAGGACGTAGTGCTAGTCGCGGTTGAGCGGGCGGTTGGTGTCGCCGAGGATCATCTGATACAGCATGACGCCGAGGGCGTGAACGTCATCGGTCGGGTGCGGCTTCTCGCCGGCGAGTTGCTCCTCCGAGGCGTACATGGGGGTGCCGGCGCGGACGTACCCGCCGGTGGCGGTGGGCGATGTCGCCGAGGTTCTTCGCCACCCCGGCGGCGAGTCCGAGCGCCCCCGCGACCGCCCCGATCAGTTCGACGACCATGACCCGCCCTCAGGTGGAAACCGGCTGCGTTGTAAGCTGTTCGCTCCCCGGCGGGTGGCATTTTCGGGAATCGGAGAGAATTTTAAACCATTACGAGTGTGCAGTTGGGGTGTTGAATTGCCCCCCACCGTCGGTTTCGCGGGTCGGTTGATCGGCCATCATCCTTGTGGCACCCGCCGGCGTCTAACCGGAGTGGGGCGGATGTGCGGGGTGGGCGAGCGGGCCGCGGCGGGGGAACCGTGGCACCGGCTCACGCCGGGCCGTGCGTGGGCTATAATCGGATACGGAACTCCGAACTCGCGCCACGGCCCTACCCCATCGAATGCAGCAAATGCCCCAATCGCAATCGCAATCGACGCGGGGGATTGACGCCCCGCCGTCGGGCAGCGGTTTCGACGAGGTGCGGGACGCGGCCGGTCGAGTGCGGCCGCACTGGGAGGTGTTTCACCGCGACATCCCCGACCCGGCTGGCCCGGAGTTCGCCCGGCGGTGGCGGGACGCGCAGCAAGTCATCCGCGAGAACGGCGTCACCTACAACGTGTACGGCGACCCGAACGGGCTTCAGCGGCCGTGGCAACTCGACCCGCTCCCGCTGGTGCTGCCGTCGGCCGATGCCGACCACATCGAACGCGGGCTGGTGCAACGAGCGATCTTACTCGAACACGTCCTCGCCGACCTGCACGGCTCGCAGCGGTTGATCTCCGACGGTCTCCTCCCCGGCGAACTGGTGTTCGCCAACCCGAACTTCCTCCGCCCGCTTCACGGCCTCCGCCCGCCGAACAATCGCTACCTGCACCTTTACGCCGCCAACCTCGGCCGGGCCGACGACGGCACGTGGACGGTGTTGCGCGACCGCACTCAGGCACCGTCCGGAGCCGGGTACGCACTGGAGAACCGCATCATCGCGTCGCGGACGTTGCCGGAGGCGTTCCACAACTGCCGGGTGCAGCGGGTGGCGACGTTCTTCCAGACGCTGATGAACGGGCTGCGGGCCATCGCCCCGCGGAACCGCGACAACCCCCGCATCGTGCTGCTCACGCCGGGGCCGTACAACGAGTCGTATTTCGAGCACTCGTACCTCGCCCGCTACCTCGGGCTGACCCTGGCGGAAGGCGGCGACCTGACCGTTCGCGACCGGCACGTCTACCTCAAAGTCCTCGGCGGGCTGCAACCGGTGGACGTGCTGTTCCGCCGGCTGGACGACGACTTCTGCGACCCACTCGAACTGCGGCCCGACTCGTTCTTGGGCGTGCCGGGGCTGGTGCAGGCGGTGCGGGCCGGGACCGTGGCGATGGGCAACGCGCTGGGGGCCGGGGTGGTGGAGATGCCGGGGCTGATGGCGTACCTGCCGGGGCTGTGCCGCGCCGTCCTCGGCGAGGAGCTGAAACTGTCGTCGGTGCCGACGTGGTGGTGCGGCGACCCGGTGAGCCTGCGGCACGTCTTGAATCGCCCGACGGAACTGGTGTTGAAGTCCACCTTCCCGACGGTCGGGTGGAAGACGATCTTGCTCGACGAATGCACCGCGGCCGACCGCGCCGCGCACCTGAACCGGCTGCGGGCCGAGCCGCACAAGTTCGTCGCCCAGCAACTGCTGCCACTGTCCACGGTGCCGGTGTACGACCGGCCGGCGGCGGACCGCCGGCGGATGGTGCTGCGGGCGTTCCTCACCGGGGCCGAGGACGGCGGCTTCCAGATGCTCCCCGGCGGGCTGGCGTGCTTCGGCGGGGACGCCGCCTCGCGGTCGGTGGCGATGCCGCTGGGGGGCGGGTCGAAGGACACCTGGGTGCTGGCCGACGGCCCGGTGAACACGTTCAGTCTGCTCCCGCCGAGCGACCGGCCGGTGGCCCTGACGCGGGGCGGGGGCGACCTGCCCAGCCGCGCGGCGGACAACCTGTTCTGGCTGGGCCGGTACGCCGAGCGGGCGGACAGCGCCACCCGGTTGCTCCGCGCCGCCGTCACCCGGCTGTCCGACCGCCCCACCCCGACCGACCCGCCGGAGGTGGCCCCGCTGCTCCGCGCAGTGGTCGCCCGCCTCCCCGCCGTCATCTCCGACGCCGACGCGCCGACCGAGCGGGACTTGCTGCCGCTGGTGTTCTCCCCGGAGCGGGCGGGCAGCCTTTCGGCGTCGGTGGCGGAGTGGCACCGCGTCGCCGGCATCGTCCGCGACCGCATTTCGGCCGACATGTGGCGGGTGGTGAGTGGGGTCCGCCGGGCGCTGACCCCGCCGGCGGTGCCGCCGACCGCCGCCGAGGTGCTGGACACGCTCGACCGGGTCTTGGTGAACTTGGCCGCGTTCGGCGGGCTGGCGACCGAGAGCATGTCCCGCGGGGAAGGGTGGCGGTTCCTCGACCTGGGGCGGAAGCTGGAACGGTCGATGAACCTGCTGACGCTGACGGCCGCGACCCTGAGCCGGCCGCTCCCGTCCGAAGCCGGCATCCTGGACGCCGTGCTGGAAGTGGCCGACGCGCGGATGACGTACCGCCGCCGCTACCTCGGCCAGCTCCGCGCGGAAGCGGTCCTCGATCTGGTCCTGTTCGACGAGACCAACCCGCGGTCGCTGGTGGCGATGCTGCTGGCCGTGCGGGACGACGTGGCCGCGCTGCCGAAGTCGCCGACGGCCGAGCCGCGCTCCCCGGAAGTGCGGCTGTCCCTGCAAGCGGTTGCGGCGGTGCAACTGGCCGACGCGCGGCAACTGGCGAAGGTCACGGACGGCGAACGCCCGTACCTGATCGACCTGCTGACGGCCGTGGGCGAACTCCTGCCGGCGCTCTCGGACGCGCTCACGCTCCACTACCTGAGCCACCTGCAAATCGCCCGCCACCTGGCGCAAGGGGACGCGCCGTGACCGACTACCGCATCACCCACCGCACCCGCTACCGGTACGCCGAGCCGGTCACGTTCTGCCAGAACCTGATCCACCTGACCCCCCGCCCGCTGGCCTGCCAGCCGAACCCACTCTCGACGCTGACCGTAACCCCGGAGCCGGCCGTCCTGGCCCGCCAGGTCGATTACTTCGGCAACCCGATGGCGTACTTCGCGCTCCAGGAACCGCACCGCGAGTTGCTGGTCGAGGCGGTGCATTCCATCCGCGTGCTGCCCCGGTTCACCCCGCCCGCCTCCCCGCCGTGGGAGACCGTCCGCGACCGCCTCGTCGAGGACTGCGCGGCCGACTGGCTGCTGGCGAGGCAGTTCGCGTTCGAGTCGCGGTACGTCACGGCCGTGAAGGAGTACCGCGAGTACGCCCTGCCTTCGTTTGTCCCCGGTCGTCCGATCCTGGATGCCGCGCTCGACTTGACCCGCCGGCTCCACACCGAGTTCACCTACGACCCCCGCGCCACCACCATCGCCACCCCCGTCCGCGACGTGTTCCGCACCCGCCGGGGGGTGTGCCAGGACTTCGCGCATCTGCAACTGGCGGCGGTGCGGTCGCTGGGGCTGGCGGCACGGTACGTCAGCGGTTACTTGTCCACGACGCCGCCACCGGGCAAGCCGCGGCTGGTCGGCGCGGACGCCTCGCACGCGTGGGTGTCGGTGTTCTGCGGGGAGGCCGGCTGGGTGGACCTGGACCCGACCAACAACCAGATCATCGGCGAGCGGCACATCGTGCTGGCGTGGGGCCGCGACTACGACGACGTGTCCCCGGTGAAGGGCGTCATCCTCGGCGGCGGCCCGCATACGGTCGAGGTGTCCGTAGACGCCGAGGCCGTGGGCCCGGGGTGAGGGATGCAGCGGCGGGGCTTGAGTGGCGCGGCCGGAGTATCAGTGCTATGCGGCATATCGGGTTCCTTGTGCGCGGCGAAAAGGCCAATTATCCTGCCGAGCGGGCTTCCGGAAATTAAATTGAATTTTCGTTTGACACGACGAACTCGGCGGTTACTATGCCGTAAAGCTTTTCGACCAGCAGGCCGGAGAATCATATCTGCGGCGGCGGAGGGCTTCTGGGCGCAGCTCGTGCATTGGCCGCCCCAGGAACTTCGTCTCTGGGTGACTCCAACTTGCAGTAGTTATTTGAGCTTTTTCGCGCATTAAACTTCTTTCGGCGCGGACCTTCTACGCAAGCCGTCATCGAGTT
>JBBRUO010000533.1:0-4564 GCA_038247725.1 Gemmatales bacterium | reverse complement strand
GAGAGCCGGCGAATGAGAAGAAGTGAGGCCGAATCGCGTGGAATCGTGCCGCGATGGGGTGACCGCTGGAACACCTCTCCCCGTTGGGGAGAGGTGTGAAGACACCGCGGTTTCCTACGCTCGTTCCTAATCCCCCAGAGGATACCTCCGCCATGTTTCGCCTCTCCGCTCTCACGCTCCTGGCGGTTGCCGGCGTCGGTGTCGCCGCCGACCCGCCGAAGCTGTCGCTGCTGTTCCTCGGCGACAACGCCGGGCACCAGCCCGCCACCCGGTTCAAGATTCTGGAACCGGTGCTGGCGAAGCGCAGCATCAAGATGACGTATACCGACAAGCTCGACGACATCAATCTCGATAACTTGAACAAGTACGATGGCCTCGTCATCTACGCCAACCAGACGCCGGGCAAACCGGAGCACGTCAAGGCGATCCTCGACTATACCGCGTCGGGCAAGGGGTTCATCCCGCTGCACTGCGCCAGCTTCTGCTTCATCAACAATCAAGACTACGTCGCGCTCGTGGGCGCGCAGTTCCGTAGCCACACCACCGGCACCTTCCGCGTCAAGGACGTGAAGCCCGACCACCCGATCATGAAGGGGTTCGGCGGGTTTGAAAGTTGGGACGAAACGTACCTCCACACCAAGCACAACGAGAAGGACCGTATCGTCCTCGAAACCCGCGCCGAGATGGACCTGGAAGAGCCGTGGACGTGGGTCCGCACGCACGGCAAGGGCCGCGTGTTCTACACCGCCTGGGGTCACGACGAGCGGACGTGGAAGAACCCCGGCTTCCAGAACCTCGTCGAGCGGGGCATCCGCTGGGCGTGCAATCAAGACCCGGCGGTGGCCGGTGACTTCTCTGACGGGGCGACGAAACCGCCGAAGATGACGCCGATCACCGGGAAAGATTCCGACTTCGAGTACGTCCCGGCGAAGGTGCCGTTCTACCCGCCGAGCACCCGATGGGGCGTGCAGGCCGAGCCGATTACGAAGATGCAGAAGCCGCTGTCGGCGGAAAAGTCGATGACGCACTACACGATGCCGGAAGGCTTCGAGATGAAGCTGTTCGCGTCGGAAGAGCAGTTCGGCGGCGGCAAACCCATTTGCATGACGTGGGACGAGCGCGGCCGGTTGTGGGTGGCGCTGAGTTACGACTACCCGAATGAACTGAAGCGGAACGGGCCGGGCCGCGACAAGATCGTCGTACTGGAAGACTCCAACGGCGACGGCCAAGCGGACACGGTGACGACGTTCGCCGAGGGCCTGAGCATCCCGACGAGCCTGCTGTGCGCGCGCGGCGGGGTGATCGTCCACGCCGCGCCGAACACCCTGTTCCTGAAAGACACCGACGGCGACGGCAAGGCCGACGTGAAGCAGACCCTGCTCACCGGATGGGGCACCAACGACACCCACGCCGGGCCGAGCAACCTGCGGTACGGCTTCGACAACTGGTATTACGGCATGGTCGGGTACAGCGGCTTCAACGGCACCGTCGCCGACGAGCGGATGAACTTCCGCCAGGGGTTATACAGATTCCAAGTGACGGAACCGAAGCCCGGCGAGTTGAAGGTCACGAAGTTGGAGTTCCTGCGCAGCACCAGCAACAACTCGTGGGGTGTTGCGTTTAACGAGGATGGCGAGCTGTTCGGCAGCACGGCGAACGGCTGCGTCCTCGTCCACATGTCGATCCCGAACCGCTACTACGAGAAGGTGAAGGGGTTGAACGCCGGTGTCTTGAAGCAGATCACGCCGGATAACAAGTTCGCGCCCATCACGACCAAAGTGCGGCAGGTGGACTGGCACGGCGGGTTCACCGCCGCGTCCGGCTGCGCCATCTACACGGCCCGCAACTATCCGCCGGAGTACTGGAACAAGGTGGCGTTCGTGAGCGAGCCGACCGGCCACCTGACGGCCGCGTTCCCGCTCACCCCTAGCGGCACTGACTACACCGCCAAGTACGCCTGGAACTTGGTCGCATCCGACGACGAGTGGGCCGCGCCCATCGACGCCCAGGTCGGCCCGGACGGGAACGTGTGGGTGCTGGACTGGTACAACTTCATCGTCCAGCACAACCCGACACCGCAGGGTTACAAGACCGGGGCCGGGGCCGCGTATGAGACCGAGTTGCGCGACAAGAAGTACGGCCGCATTTATCGCCTCGTGTATACGAAAGCGAAGCCCGCGAAGGTGCCGGACTTGAAAGGCGCGAAAGCCGAAACGCTGGTCGAAGCGCTCAAGAGCGACAACCTGTTCTGGCGGCTGATGGCGCAACGGCTTTTGGTAGAGAAGGGCGATAAGACGGCCGTGAACGCCCTCGTCAAGCTGGTCGCCGACCCGGCGGTTCCGCCGGCCACCGCGATGAATGCGATGTGGACGCTGGACGGGTTGCACGCGCGCGGCGAAACGTCGTCCGTGTTGAATTACAAAGGGTCGCCGGCCGTCCGGCGGGCCGCCCTGCAAACCCTGCCGATCAACGACAAGACGGCCGGCGTGATTCTGGACAGTGGTCTTCTCAACGATCCGGACGCGACGGTGCGCCTCGCCGCGCTGCTGAAGCTGTCCGAGTTGCCGTCCGCAGACGAGGTCGGGCCGGCGCTCGTGAAAACCTTGGCCGCACTCGACGCCGACACGGATCGCAACGTCGCGGATGCCACGGTCATCGCGTCCGTCGTTCACGCCGCGCCGGTGCTGAAGTCCCTCAAGTCTGTCGACAAGTGGTCGCCGGATGGGCTGGCCGCGCTGGATCGCGTGGCCGCCAACTATGCCGCCGGCGCGCCGGCCAACATCGGCGTGGTGCTGGCCGCCGTCGCCGGCACCCCGGTGGCGGATGCCGTCATCGCGGGGCTGGCCAAGGGCTGGCCGGCGGGCAAGGTCGCCAAACTGACCGCCGAGGACGAAGCCGCCTTCGCCAAGGCGCTCACCAGCGTGTCGCCGACCTCGCGCGGCCGGTTGTTGAAACTGGCCGCCGCCTGGGGCGTGAAGGGCCTCGACGCCCAACTCGGCGAGTTGGCGAAGGGGTTGCTCACCGTCGTCGGCGACGCGAAGGCCGCCGATGCCGCCCGCATCGAAGCCGCCAAACAGGCGATGGAGTTCCTCCCTTCGGATGAAGCCGCCGCGAACACACTCGTCGCCGCGCTGACCGAGAAGGCTTCGCCGGAGTTCGCCGTCGGTTTGCTCGACGCGCTCGCGGCGAGCAAAGCGAAGACCGCCGGCACCGCGCTCGTGGCGAAGCTCGGCACGCTGCCGACCCTCGCCCGCCCGGTGGCGCTCCAGTTGATCCTCGGCCGCGCCGAGAACGCGAAGGCGTTCCTCGATGCGGTGGAGGCCGGCACCGTGCGGTTCGACCTGCTGGCCCTCGACCAGAAGACGACGCTGGCCACGCACCCGGACGGCGGCATCGCCGACCGCGCGAAGAAGTTGCTCGCCCTCGGCGGCGGGTTGCCCGACCCCGACCGGCAGAAGGTGATCGAGGAATACAAGGACATCCTCAAAGTGACGGGCGACGTGGGCCTCGGCAAGAAGGCGTTCACCCAGCACTGCGCGAAGTGCCACAAGCACGGCGGCGAGGGCGCGCAGATCGGCCCAGACCTGACCGGCTTCGCCGTCCACCCGAAGGAAGAAATCCTGATTCACGTCCTCGACCCGTCCCGTAGCGTGGAGGGGAACTTCAAAGCGTACACCGCCAGCCTCCTCGACGGTCGCACGCTTCAAGGGTTACTCGCGGCGGAATCGCGGACGACGGTGGAACTGCTCGACGCCGAGAACAAGCGGCACGCCATCGCCCGCGACGACATCGACAAACTGAGCGAGTCGAAGAAGTCGCTGATGCCGGAAGGGTTCGAGAAGACGATGAAGAAGGACGAGTTGACGAACCTGCTGGAGTTCCTCACGCAGAAAGGGAAGTACATCCCCATCCCGCTCGACAAGTTCGCCACGGTGGTGACGACGAAGGGCATGTTCTTCGCCGACGACGGCGACCTGGAACGGCTCATCTTCAAGGACTGGACGCCGAAGGAGTTCGCCGGGGTGCCGTTCGCCCTGACCGACCCGCAGGGCGACAAGATTAAGAACGCCATCCTGCTGTACGGGCCGAACGGGGTGAAGGCCCCGAAGATGCCGAAGTCGGTGGTGCTGCCGTGCAACACGAAGGCGAAGGCGCTGCACTTCCTCAGCGGCGTCGGCGGGTGGAACTTCCCGTACAGCACGAAGGGGTCGCTGACGATGACGGTGATCCTGACCTACGCGGACGGGAAGACGGAGAGCCACGAGTGGAAGAACGGCGTCCACTTCGCCGACTACATCCGCCGGGTGGACGTGCCGGAGTCGAAGTTCGCGTTCGCCCTGCGGGGGCAGCAGATTCGCTACCTGAGCATCGCGCCGAAGCGATCGGGTGAAGTGGTGAAGTCCATCGAGTTGAAGAAGGGCACCGACGAATCCGCCCCGGTGGTGATGGCCGTCACCATCGAGACGGAGTGACTGTAGAATCCTCGGGGCCGGTCGGAATTGCCCCGACCGGCCCCGAGGGTTGACCCGATGGCCGCGCCACGCGAGTTGCGTTTCTGCTGGTG
>JBBRUO010000532.1:0-4574 GCA_038247725.1 Gemmatales bacterium | reverse complement strand
CGGCGGGCGGACGCCGCACTGTTCGCCGGAGTAGAATGCGTCAACCAAAGAGGATCGAACCATGCCCACGCTGACGATTCCGGATGCCGCCTACCGCGAACTGGCGGACCTCGCGCGGAGTCAGGATACCACCATCGATGCCCTGGCCGTCCGATTGCTCGGTGCGGATACCGTGGCGATTGACTCCGACTACCACGCGGAGTGCGAAGCCGATGCGACCCCGGTGCCGACCCTGGCCGAGGCGCGAGCGGTCGCCGCCAAGGTGCCCGGCAGCTTCGCGGCGGACCTCATCGCCGAACGGGATGAGCGGTGATGGCGGACCACTTCTTCGACACCAGCGCCCTGGGCAAGCACTACCACGCCGAAACCGGCACGGACGTGGTGGACGGGTTGCTCGCCGCCGTCGGCAGCCGACACTTCATCTCCCGCTTGGCGGCCGTGGAACTGCACTCGGCGCTGGCCAAGAAGGTCCGCACCGGCCAGTTGACGAGGGCCGACTTCGAGTTGGTGACGCGCCGGTTCCGCGCGGACGTGGCCGCGAAGCGGTTCGAGGTGATTCGGGTGCTGGTCTCTCATTTCCGGACGGCCGAGGAACTGGTTCGGCGGCTCAGCCTGACGAACAACCTGCGGACGCTGGACGCCTTGCAACTGGCCGTGGCGCTCGGGTTGAACGAACCCGCGCGGCCGGTGACGTTCGTCTCCGCCGACCGCGCTCTGTGTGCCATCGCCGCCAGCGAAGGGCTGACCGTGGTGAACCCCGAAGCGCCGTGACGGGTGCCGTTCACCACTTCGCCGGGGGCCGGAGTGGACCGGCTCGGCCAGCGATGCGACTCCCGTATTCGTAAGCCCACCGCGCCGCGAACGCGGCGTGGGTGAAGTATCCGCGTTCGCGGTTGTCACACTTCTCGAACCACGAACCGCCGTCACCCGTTTCAGTTCTTCCCACCTGTCCCCCCAACTCTTGAACCTCGGCCGCCGTTGATGGGGTGTTCGGCCGCGTGTCGGACCACCGGGTCCGACACGCGGTCGCGGTCGGCGAGTCGTGCCCGCTGCGCTCGTCGGCCCACCCGTCACAGCGGAATGGGGGTTGACATGTCTCATTGGATGCACATGGCGGGGCATGCCGGGCACGCCGCGAATCACGGCAGCAAGCTCGGGGCGGTGCTGCTGATCGTCGTCGGCTTCTTCATGGCCCCGCTGCTGATCGGCATCCCGCTGATGATCCTCGGGTTAGTCAAGCTGTTCTCCGGCAATCGCTGATCGTGGGACATCGAGTTGAAAAACCGTGAGGCGAGCGGTGGTCGCTGCGCTCGCTTCACGCCTTCACCACCAGCGACACGAGGGCGATCATCGGCGGGCCGAAATTTTTCCCAAATACTCAGCGCTGGGCGGCGTTGAAAGGGCGACACTGAAACCCGGAGCGAGGGAACAGCCATGACTTTCCAGTTCAACCTGTCGAAGTGGGCGCAAGCGGTGTTGGTGTCGATCATCGGCGCGGCCCTGCTCGGCGGCAAGTTGGATGTGAACCTGCCGGCCGGTCTCGCGGCCACTCCGCCCGCCGAACAACGCGCCGAACGGCCGCCCACGCCGGCCGACGGCTGGACCGCCCCCGCCACGACGTGGGTGGCTCCGACAGCCCCCGGTCAGTAATTCCAAGCTTCGTTCGCCCGTGCCCAGCCCCTCTCACTCGCCGAGGGACCATGAGCCGAGATCGCCCTCTGAAGACCGAGGCGAAACCGCCGCCGGTCACGTTCATCGTGCCGCCGCTCGCGCCGGACGACCCGAATGCGCCGACGGGCGCGCTGGTGCCGCTCCGCGACACGAACTCCGATGACGCCATCATGGCGGAGACCGCAAGCGGGGACACGAGTAAATTCGGTGTCCTCTGGGCGCGACACAACGACAAGTTGATGCCGATCATCGCGTCCAACTGCCCGTCCGAAGTTGACAGAGAGGGAGTGGCGCAAGACACATGGTCGAACGTGATCACGCGTGCTGGCCAGTACGAGCCTGGTAGCAACTTCGCCGCGTGGCTGTTCCGCATCGGTACCAACGCGGCACATGATGCTACACGAGCCGCCAAGCGGGAAGCCGCTAAACGGAAGCGAGATAGCGATGAGCGAGGGGATCCAGTGGAGTTCGATGACCCGAGGGGCTACGTTGATCCCGACCTCCTGGCGGCGTTGCAAGGCTGTCTCGGCGAACTGCCGGAGCGGTCGCGGGAGATCGTTCGGCGGCGAGGCGAAAACGAGGACAACCAGGACATCGCCGTAACACTGACACTCAGTCCGAGCCGATGTTCGCAACTGTACCACGAGATCTTGAGGAATCTCCGCGCGTGCGTGGAGGGGAAACTGTCATGACACTGCTTCTGTCCGAATTGCCCGGCACGCACGCGGAAGTCGTGGGCTGGCTCGAAGGCCACCTCGTCGGGCTACAACTGTCGCGGCTGGTCACCGAACTCGCGGCCGTGCATGGTGCCCAGCGGCCGGCGGAATCGATCCGCGGCGTGCTGGGGGCCGAACTCAGCAGCGTTCTCGCCGACGGGCTGCGGGTGCTGACCCCGCAACAACTCGGCCGGCTGATGAAGCAGCCGTTCCACCTGTTCGAGTTGCAAGAGTTGGTGTTGGCGGCAGGCGGCGCGCACTGGCAGCAGCGAATGGGCGAGCGCCCGCTGCCGCAGCGGATCGAACCGAACTGGCAACCGGACGAAGGGTTCCGACCGGAGCCGAAACCGAGAGGGCGTTCCATGGCTCGCGGCGTCGCGCTGGTGGCGGTCGGGTTGCTGGTCGGCTTCGCCACCTGTTACCTGTGGCTGGTCGGGCCGGTGTTCCCGCCGAAGCGCCCGCAACCGCCGCAAGTCGCTTCGGTATGGGGCTGGAACAAGCCCGACGCCACCGCCAAGGCCGAAACCTCCCGCGCGTACCTGACCCGGTTGTCCGACCTCGTGGAGGAGTGGTACGCGGGGGTGCCGGAGGCCGACGCGCCGAATCGGAAACTGCTTCTCGCGATCCGATTGCTCGAACTCCGCAGCGGGTGTACCCGGCTCAGCCTGACCGACCACCCGCTACCCGCCGAGCAGCGCGACAAGCTCAAAGCTCGCGCGGCCGGCTGGTGCAAGGACATCGACATCCTCCTGCAAAACGTGCAGGAGGCGAACGACTTGACGGTCTGGACGCCGTCCATCGACAAGCTCGTGCAGCAAATGGCCGACGACCTTCGGGCCGGTCGGCTGGATCGGTAGAAATCCGATTTTCCCCCAAAGAGCTCCGACCCACCGGCGTTGATTCTGCGACCCACGGGCGAGAAGCGCCCGAACCCAAAACCCGAGGTGAACGCGATGACCCGACTGCTCCCCTTCCTGCTCGCGGCCGTGCTGGTGTGCGGCCCGACGGCCCGCGCCGACAGCCCCGATGCGACCGAACTGGAGAAACAACTGGACGTGCTGGCCGGACAGATCGCCGACGCCCTCAAGAGCAGGAAGGCGGATCAGGTGAAGGTGGGCGAGGTGGCGTGCCCGACCCGCAAGAACGACCCGCACGCCGCCTGGCTCCAGCAGGACCTGACCGCCCGCCTGACCCGGCGGAAAGTGACCGTCACGCAGACGGCCAACTACGAACTGACCATCGAGTACGGCTTCACCATGTCCGCCAAGGACAAGGTGGAGGAACTGTACATCCTCGCCAAACTCCGCAAGGACGGCGTCCCCGAGCGAGAACTGCCGAGGATCGGCCGCATCGCCTCCACCGACCTGCGGGACAAACTGCGGATGGCATCGGCCTGCGTCTCGTTGGACCAAGCGGCCTTCGGGGAGAAGCGCGACGCCCAGCGGGTGGCCGCCGAGAAGGAGCCGAAGGCGCACCTGAGCGGCGACCTCAAGACGCGGGTCTCGGCCGTGCCGGACAGCCCGTACTACCTGGAGTTGCTGGTCGGGCCGAAGGGCGGCAAGGACGACCAGTTCCGCGAGCGGAAGGCGACCATCAAGAACGGCCTCGCCCTCGCTCAGATCGACAAGGACGAGGAGTACCGCATCCGCATCGCCAACAACTCCAAAGTGGAGCAAGCGTGCCGGGTGTACATCGACGGCATCGACCTGTTCGAGTTGAGCGACGACCGGTTGCCGAGTGGCGACCCGAAGTACCGGCACATCCTCGTCCCCGCCGGCAAGGCGGTCGTCGTCCCCGGCTGGCACCGCTCGGCCGCCGGCCGCGTGAACTGGAACGCCTTCGTCGTCACTGAGTTCGGCAAAGGGGTCGCCTCGATGGTCAACCCGAAAGGCCCGATCGGCAACATCAAGGTGGTGTTCGCCGACAGCTTCGAACTGGCTTCGGAAGTCGTCCGCGGCCGCGCCGCCAGCATGGAGACGGCACGCGGGCGTGACCTGGAAGGCAAGCAGGAGGTGATGGTGCGGAAGATCGAAAAACCGCACGAGTGCATCGTCGTCCGTTACACGCGCGGCATCGAGTGACCCGGCGACGACATCGGACGCACCCGCCGGTTTTCCGCCCACCGGCGGGCGGTCCCCTGTTACCATCGTTCCAACCTCTGATTCGCACCCTATCCCACTTCCGAGG
>JBBRUO010000531.1:0-4600 GCA_038247725.1 Gemmatales bacterium | reverse complement strand
CCACGGTGTACCCGTGGCTTTCCATGTTGAGGACGATGTTCTCACCCATCACGGCCAGGCCGATGAGGCCGATGTCTGCGGTCGGGGTTGCCATCGCGGGGGTCTCGCAAAGGGTGGTCGTTCGTGCCCCGTCAGTTATAGCCGAATGACCCCGGCGCGGCCGGAGGTGGTGCGGCCGCCATATCTGTCGCGCGCGAATTCCGCCCGTCCGCCGCTTGGCTGATTCGTACCGGCTTGCTAGAATACCCTCTTCCCACCCCAGAAATCGTGTCGGGGGTGATTCGTGGCGTTTCGTGGGCACCGCCGTCGGCGACCCCACAAAAAGGAGGCATCGTGGCCCTCGTCGATGTGAAAGACCTGCTGGACGCCGGCGTCCATTACGGGCACCGCGCCAGCCGCTGGAACCCGAAGATGCGGCCGTACATTTACGGCAAGCGGAACATGATCCACATCATCGACCTCCGGGAAACGGTCCGCGGCCTGCTCCGCAGCTACCGGTTCCTGTCGCAGATCGTGAGCAAGGGTCAACTCATCCTGTTCGTCGGCACCAAGCGGCAGGGCAAGGACATCCTCGCCACCCAGGCCGCCCGCTGCGGGATGCCCTACGTGAACGAGCGGTGGCTGGGCGGCACCCTGACCAACTTCCGCACCATTCGCAACCGGCTGAACCGCCTGAAGGAACTCGAGGGCATGTGGCTGCCGGCCGGCGACACCCCGACGAAGTACGACATGACGCAGTACATGTCCACCATGCTGAACGAGGCCGGCAAGCTCGACCTCGGCAAGGCCCCCGAGACGGCCACCATCCGCAACTACTCGAAGAAGATGGTCAGCCAGTTGTCCCGCGAACTGCTGAAGATCCGCCGCAACCTGTCCGGCATTCGCGACATGAACCGCCCGCCGGAGGTGCTGGTGATCGTGGACCCGAAGCGGGAACACATCGCCATCAAGGAAGCCCAGCGGATGGGCGTCACCACCATCGCCCTGATCGACACCGACAGCGACCCGGACCCGGTGGACCTGCCCATTCCGGGGAACGACGACAGCATCCGGTCGATCGAAGTGATCGTGGCGAAGTTGGCCGACGCGGTCCTGGAAGGGCGGGCCGCGCTGCCGCCGGACCAGCAGGCCCGGAGCCAGGGGCCGCAAGGCCCCCGCGGCCAGCAGACGCCGCCGGCCCCCCGCCCGCCGCAACCGGCTCCGGCCCCGGCCCCGACTCAGGCCCCCGACGCGACACCGGCCGTCGAGTCGAACCCGCCGGCCGCCTGACCAGACGTTTCAAGTTCCAGGTTCCAGGTTTCAAGTCGGAAGTCCGGGGCGCGAACGCCACCCCGGTTCCGGCTGTCTCTGGGACCTGGACCCGCCGTCGGATAATGTCCCCTGAAACCTGACACTTGAAACTTGAACGGAGAGGGCAATGAGCGCGATTTCCGCCGCCGCCGTGAACGAGCTGCGCAAGAAGACCGATCTGCCGCTGATGGAGTGCAAGAAGGCGCTGACCGAGACCAACGGCGACATGGACAAGGCCATCGACTGGCTGCGGAGTCAGTTCGGCAAGGCCATGTCCAAGCGGTCCGAGAACGAGACCGCCGAGGGCCGCGTGGCGGTGCTCATCGCCGGCGACACGGCGGCCATCATCGAGTTGCGGTGCGAGTCGGCCCCGACCGCCAAGAACGAGCTGTTCGGCAAGCTTGCCGACGACCTCGCCAAGATGGTTCTGGAGCAGAACCCGGCCGACGTGGCCACGCTCACCGCGCTGCCGGCGGCGAAGAACCGCATCGAGGAGACGGTCGGCCTGGTCCGCGAGAAGATGATCGTCCACCGGTTCGCGCGGCTGACCGGCGGGGTGTTCGGTCATTACGTCCACCACGACCTGATGGGCGCGGCACTGATCCAGTGCGCCGGCCCCGGCAGCCACGACGAGTTGCTCCGCGACGTCGGCGCGCACGTCGTCGCCCTGAACCCGCCCTACGCCCTGCCGACGGCCATCCCGGCCGACGTGCTGGCGAAGGAGACGGACTTCATCGCCAGCCAGATCGCGGCCGACCCGAAGAACGCCACCAAGCCGGCCAACATCATCGACAAGATGAAGGACGGCAAGATCAAGGCGTGGATGGGCGAAACCGTCCTCACCGAGCAGCCGATGGCGAACGCCATGAAGTACCCGAGCGTGACCGTCGGCCAGGCCCTGCAAAAGGCCGGCCTGACCCTGACCGCGTTCGTCCGCTACCGCGTCGGCAGCGCCTGACCCACTCCCGGCCGGCGGTGAAACACCCGCCGGCCGGGCTTCTTTCTGTTACACGGGCTACCCCGCCCGTGTTCCGTACTCCCCAGGATTCCCATGCCGCACACGAAGAGCGCCATCAAGCGCCTGAAACAGACCGAGAAACGGACCAAGCAGAACCGTCGCAACATCAAGTTGCTGAAGACGCAGATCCGCACGTTCCTGGAGGCCGTGAAGGTCTCCGACTGGGCCAAGGCCGACGAGGAGTTGAAGACGGCGTTCAAGAAACTGGACCAGGCCGGCGCGAAGCGGACCATCCACCCGAACAAGTCGGCGCGACTGAAGTCGCGGCTGTCCAAGCGCCTGGCGACCGCCAAGGACGCCCCGCCGAAGCCCGAGCCGAAAAAGAAGGGCGACTGAAGTATCACGAATCGAACCCGGCCCGCGGGGGCCGTGGGTCACTCGACCGTTCCCGGCACACGGCCCCCGCGGGCCGGGTTCGCCAGGATCCGACTCGTCATGTCAACTCCTGCCATCTTCTTCGACCGTGACGGCGTCCTCATCGAGGACTCGCACTACGTCGGGTCGGTCGCCGAGGTGCGGCTGATTCCCGGTGTCGCCGAGGCCGTCCGCCGGGTGCAGGCCGCCGGGTTCGCCACCGTCGTCGTCACGAACCAGTCCGGCGTCGCGCGCGGGCTGTTCGCCGAGGATGTCGTTCACCAAGTTCACCGACACATCGAAGCCGAGACCGGCCTCACGTTCGACCGCTGGGAACACTGCCCGCACCACGCCGATGGCACCGTCCCCGAATTCACCCGCGACTGCGACTGCCGCAAACCGAAGCCGGGAATGTTGACCCGCGCCGCCGACGCGCTCGGCGTGGACCTGTCGCGGTCGTGGATCATCGGCGACCGCGAAACCGATCTGGACGCGGGTTTCGCGGCCGGTTGCCGGGCGATCCTGGTCCGCACCGGGTACGGGGCGAAGGTCGATCGTCAGGAGCCGAACCCGGCGCGACGCTTCGTCGCCATCGTGCCGAACGTGGTGGAAGCGGTGGCGGTGATCCTGGCTCACGACACCGGCGGGTAACCGAGTGACCGCCGGATCACGCTCAGTTGTCCGGTGTGCATGGCGACGTGGAGAGCCATGAACAGCGCGGCTTCGCCGACCGTGCTGAACAGCGGGCGGGGGACCGGGAGCGGCTCGGCCAGTTTCCCCGCCGACACCAGCGGCAGGAAAGCCAGCAGCGCGTCGCGGTGGGTGTCGAACAGCCGAAGCAACTCCGCCGGGTCGCCGAACCCGCTCTGGTTCACCGCCTTCTCCCGCGTCGTCACGAACCGCTCCTCGAACCCGACCGGGAGCGTCGGCAGGTCCGTCGCGCCGAGCCAGCCGAGTTGCCGGCGGTCGGTCAGCGCCAGGTGGCCGAGCACCCACGCGGCGCAGTTCGCCCCGTCGCACGGCTGGTGCTCGAACTCGCCCGGCTTCAGGTCGTCCACGAACCGGTGGATCATGGTCCGGGACTGCCGCAGCGCGAACGCGATGACATCGACGGGGGTGGCGAACACGGAAAGACCTCCAGGGCTAGCGGGTGGCGAACAGCGTTTGTCAGTCGATGATCTTGTTCAGCGGGAACTCGACGATGCTGGTGGCCCCGGCCCGCTTCAGTTGTGGGATCAGACCGCGGACTTCTTCCTCGGTGAGGATCACCACCACGTCGATCCAGTTCGGGTCCGAGAGGGTGCTGATCGTCGGCGTGTGACCGGGCATCAGGGCCAACACCGCGTCGAGGCCGGCCTTCGGCACGTTCATCATCAGCCCGGCTCGGCCCTCGGCGGCCATCGCCCCTTTCAGCATCAGGATCAGGTCGTCCATCTTCCGCCGCTTCCACGGGTCGAGTGCCGCCGCCTCGTTGGCGATGAACCGCGTCGTACTTTGCAGTAGGTCGCAGACGATCCGCAGGTTGTTGGCCTTCAGGCTGCTACCGGTCTCGGTCACCTCGACGATGGCGTCGGCCAACTTCGGCGGCTTCACCTCCGTCGCCCCCCAACTGAACTCCACTTGCGCCGTGACGCCGTGGCCGGCCAGCCACCGCCGGGTGATGTTCACCACCTCGGTGGCGATCCGCTTGCCCTCCAGGTCTTTCGGCGTCTGAATCGGCGAGTCGTTGGGCACGGCCAGCACCCACCGCACCGGCTTGCGGCTCACCTTGCTGAACACGAGTTCGGCCAACTCGGTCACGGTCGCGTCGTTCTCGATGACCCAGTCGTGCCCGGTCAGGCCGCAGTCGAGCGACCCGTTCTGGACGTACCGGGCCATCTCTTGCGCGCGGATCAGCGTGCAATGGATCTCCGGGTCGTCGATGCCGGGGTAGTAGCT
>JBBRUO010000530.1:0-4601 GCA_038247725.1 Gemmatales bacterium | reverse complement strand
GAAGAGAAGCGGACTGAACCACGAAGAGCACGAAGGACACGAAGTGGAAGAACCGAGCGGAACACACAGTTATTCTTCGTGCTCTTCGTGTCCTTTGTGGTTCAACATCTTGCCCAACTTCAACCGCTGAACAGCCCTGGGGTAAGCCGCTCGCCAGTTGATTCCCTTTCCCGCCGTGGCTATACTGGCTTTGGTAAAACCTCGTTATCCCGAACAGGGGTCCCGTCATGCGTCGTCTCTGGATCGCCCCGCTCCTCGCGGCCGTTGCCGTGGTTCCGTTCCTCGGCTGCGGGACGAAAGCGACTTCGACCGCGTGGGCCGGGCACACCGTCGGGCCGAAGGTGGCCGTGTCGTTCGCCCCGCTGCACTGCTTCGCGGTGAACGTCGTCGGCGACAAGGGGACGGTGAAGTCCGTCCTCAGTACGCGGGGGCCGCACACCGCCGAGATCGGCACCGACGAGCGGACCATGCTGGAAACCGCCGACGTGGTGTTCCTGAACGGGTTGCAGTTGGACGACAGCATCGCCACCGCCCTCGCTGCCGGCGGGCGGGGCGCGGCGAAGCCGGTGAAGTTGGGCGACCGCCTGAAGGACGAGTGGCTGCGGCACGGGGAGGGCCACGACCACGGGCCGGCCGCCCCCGGTCACGACGGGCACGACCACGGCGAACACGACCCGCACGTGTGGCTGAGTCCGACCCTGGCCGTCGAACTGGTGAAGTCGATCCAGGCCGAGTTGCGGACCAAGTACCCGGAGTACGCCGCCGACTACGACCGCAATGCCGCCGCGTACATCGCCAAGCTGGAGAAGCTGACGAAGGACGGGCGGGCGCTGCTGAAAGGGAAGAAAGAGCGGCAGTTCGCCACCATGCACGAGTCGCTGGGGTACTTCGCCGACGAGTTCAGCTTGAGCATCGCCGGGTTCCTGCACAAGTCGCCGGGGGTCGATCCGAGCGGGGACGAGTTGATCGCGCTGGTGGACACCTGCAAGAAGAAGGGGGCGCGGGTGGTGGCGGTGGAGCCGCAGTACTCGGCCGCCGGGGCGAAGACGCTGGTGGAGGCGCTGACGCGGGCCGGCGTCGCCGACGCCGCGCTGGTGGAACTCGACCCCATCGAGACGGCCACCGCCGCCGAGCAGACGGCCGACCTGTACGAGACGAAGATGCGGGCGAACCTGGCCGCGCTGAACAAGGTGCTGAAGTGATCCCGCTCCCACTCTCGCCGGCCGCCGTCACCCCGCTCGTGTCGCTCGCCGATCTCCGCGTCGAGCGGGGCGGGCGGGCGGTGCTGGCCGGCCTCACCGCCGACATCCCCCGCGGCGGCATCACCGCCGTGGTCGGACTGAACGGGTCCGGCAAATCGACCCTCCTCCGCACCCTCCTCGGCGAGTTCCCGTACCGCGGGCAGATCACGTACCGGTGCGGGCACGACCACCGCAAGCCCCGCCCGGAACACGTCGGATACGTCCCGCAGCGGCTGACGTTCGAGGCCCACCTGCCGATCACCGTCCGTGACCTGATGGGGCTGGCGCTGAACCGCTACCGCCCCGGCGTGTTCGGGTACGGCCGGCGGAACGAGGCGCGGATGGCCGCCGCGCTGCGGCGGGTGGACGCCGCGCACCTCCTCGATGTGCCGGTCGAAGGGCTGTCCGGCGGGCAACTCCAGCGGGTGCTGCTGGCGCTGGCCGTCGAACCGCAACCGGAACTGCTGCTGTTGGACGAGCCGACGGCGGGCATCGACTTCCGCGACGTGGACCAGTTCTACGACCGCATCCGGGCGCTGAACCGGGAGACCGGCGTCACCGTGCTGCTGGTGTCGCACGACCTGGAAACGGTGCGGAAGGTGGCCGAGCGGGTGCTGTGCCTGCGGGACGGCGTGGTGCATTCGCAGGGCACCCCGGCCGACGTGCTGACGCCGGACACCGTCACCGCCACGTTCGGCGTCCGGCGGACGACGTGACGGTCAGGCAGTTCCCTCACCGCACCAGCGCCGCCCACTCCTTCGCCAGCAGGTCGGCCACCACCTCGTAGGCGTTGCCCCAGTCGCCGGTGCGGAGGAACACCGCCGGCCGCTCCGGGTCGCCGACGAACGGCCGCAACAGCCACCCCATCTGGATGCCGACGAACGAGTACGCCGCCACCCACGCCCACATCATCGCCCGGTGCCGGCGGTCCCGCGCGATGAGCGGCGCGTACCGCCGCCGCAGCACCCACTGGGCCGACAGACTCGCCGTCAGGAACATCAGCCCGTTGAACAGCGTCGCCTCGTAATAGTTGCCCGTGGTGCGGTACCACAGCAGCGTGTACGGCGCGAGCGCGGCCAGGATCACCCCGATCGCCGCCTGCGTGCCGACGACCGCGAGGACGGCCGCGGCGAAGTCGTCCCGCAGCCCGACGAGCGTGTTCAGCACGAAGAAGCTGGGGACCGCCAGCAGCGTCGTCGCGGCGAGCAGCAGCGGCACCTTCGCGGCGGAAGAGAGCACCTGGGCCAGCCGCTCGCCGAACGACCCCATCGCCGCGCCGTACACCCCGCCACCGAGGACGGCCAACAGCAGCCCGACGCGCAGGCGCACCGGCTCCCCCCGCAGCAATCGGCTCGCGGCCGGGACGAGGCGGCGCATCAGTACTTTCTCCCGGTGCCGAGCAGCGACCCCAGCGACTTCCCGACGCCCTCGAAGAACGACCCCTGCTTCGGCCGGAACCACGTGAACGGCAGGTCCGGCGACCCGACGAACGGCCGCAGAATCCAGCCGGATTGCGCGCCGACCAGCCCGAACACCGTCACCTACACGAGGAACAACTTGCCCATGCCGTCGTCCACCCGTCGCGGGCGGGACCGTACTTCCTCGTCCTCGCCGGTTTCGACCGGTGGCACCGGGATCGCGTGACTCGCGGCGCGGTACAGGTACGAGACGCCGAACCCGCCCGCGACGGCGAACACCGCCACGTTCAACAGCAGAATGAACGGGTAGCTCGTGGAGCTGACGGCGAAGAAGGCGACGATCGGCCCGAACGACGCCAGCAGCGCGACGATGACCGAGGTGCCCGCCGCCACCACGCGGACCAGATCGCCCAGCCGGAACCGCGACCCGAGTAGCGCGGCGAACACGTACAGCGACGGGAACGTGACGGCCAGCGTGACGACGAACAGCAGCGGCACCTTGGCCGCCGACGCGATCACCTGCCGCCACTCCGGGTCGTCCCGGCCCAGCACCGCGAACGCCCCCAGGCACGCCCCGTAGGTGGCCGCCAGCAGCACGTTCAGCACGACCAGGGGGCCGAGGGCGAAGGAGACCGCCGACGGGTCGCGGAGCGGTTCGCCCCGGAGGATGCGGTCCAACTGTCGGAGGGCGGACATGCGGGGTGCCTCGCGGGACGGAGTTCTGAAGTAGGAGTCTTCCCGGCGGCGGTTATTCCCGCGCGGGGCCGGACCAGTGCGAGTGATACCAAATTGACTTTGCAAAGCAAAGTCAATTCCCCGTGAGGTTCGACCGGTAACCTGGAAGCACAGCGGCAGCCACTTGCCGGGGTGCTATGATGCTTCTTTTCCGCTCCTCGTTCGGGCCGCCACCATGCACAGGACGCCGTTCGCCGTCGGGTTCCTGGGTGCCGGGCAGATGGCCACCGCGCTGGCCAAGGGGTGGCACGCCGCCGGGCTGCTGAACGCCGCGAAGTCAATGGCCGCCGACCCGTCCCCGGCAACGCGGGAGAAGTTCGTCGCCGCCACCCACTTGCGAACCGTCGCCGAGAACGGCACCGTCGTTGGGTCGTGCGACGTGTTGGTTCTCGCGGTGAAGCCGCAAGTCCTGCCGGCGGTGCTGGCCGAGTTGAAGCCGCTCCTGACGCCCGACAAACTGGTCATTTCCATCGCCGCCGGGGTCACGCTCGACACGCTCACGGTCGGCCTGGGCGGGCACGCGCGGCTCGTCCGCGTGATGCCGAACACCCCCTGCCTGGTGGGGGCCAGTGCCAGCGGTGTCGCTGGCTTGAACGCCGAGGACGCGAGCCTCGCCCTGCAACTGATGTCCGCCGTCGGGGTGGCGGTGACGGTGGCGGAACCCCTGCTCGACGCCGTCACCGGTCTCAGCGGCAGCGGCCCGGCGTATGTGTATCTGATGATCGAAGCGCTCGCCGACGGCGGGGTGAAGATGGGCCTGCCGCGCGACGTGGCGCTGAAGCTGGCGGCGCAAACCGTCTTCGGGTCGGCGAAAATGGTGCTGGACACCGGCACCCACCCGGCGGCTTTGAAAGACGCCGTGGCATCGCCAGGCGGTACCACCATCGCGGGATTGCACGAGTTGGAGCGCGGCGGCCTGCGAGGGGTGCTGATGGACGCCGTGCAAGCCGCCACCGAACGGGCGACGGAGTTGGGAGGGCGATACATGCCCGCGAACCTCGACGACGAAACCGTGACCGAGATTCTTGCCCGGAAGAAGGGTACGATACGACAAGCGCCGCTCGATGCCGGGTCGCCCTCGTGGAGCGAAATCCTGAGCGAAACGTGGGCCGACATCAAGGACAAGGCCCGCCGGCGGGTGCCTGGGTACAAGACGTTTCGCAAACTGCTGTCCGATTCGGAGTACGACAAATGAGCCCCACTCTCT
>JBBRUO010000529.1:0-4607 GCA_038247725.1 Gemmatales bacterium | reverse complement strand
TTCAGCATGTAGTGCCACACGTCCTCGTAGCCGGGGAAGCCGGAGTCGGCGGGCAGCTTCAGCACGTCCACCAGCGCGGCCAAGAACCGCTCCGCGTCCTCGGCCGTGGCACCGACCGGCTTGGCGTTGTCGGCCACGAGCGCGGGATCGGCCCACACCGGTACGCCGTCGGGCCGCCAGTAGCAGCCGAACGCCCACCGGGGCAGCGACTCGCCGGGATACCACTTGCCCTGGCCGAAGTGCAACAGCCCGCCGGGTGCCCAGCGGTCGTGAAGGCGGTGCAGCAGTGCCGTGGCCTGCCGCAACTTGTTTGGGCCGAGCGCGGCGGTGTTCCACTCCTCCTCGTCGCGGTCGTCGATGCTGACGAACGTCGGCTCCCCGCCCATCGTCAGCCGCACGTCCCACTCGCGGAGTTCGGCGTCGATGCGGGTGCCCATCCGGTCGATGGCGGCCCACTCCTCTCGGCGGTACGGCTTCGTCACCCGCGGCGCTTCGACGATCCGCGTCACCGACATTTCGTAGGTGAATTCCTGCTTCAGGTCGTCGCCCGGAACGCTCTCGTCGGTGGCGTATCCGAGCGTACCGTGCACGGGGGCGGCGGACTGCGGGCTGGCGGTGCAGGCGAGCGGGATGTGCCCCTCGGCGGCGAGCAACCCGGAGGTCGGGTCCAGGCCGACCCACCCCGCGCCGGGGATGTACACCTCGGCCCAGGCGTGCAGGTCGGTGAAGTCGGCCGAAGGGCCGTCCGGCCCTTCGAGGGGTTTTTCATCCGCGACCAGTTGAATCAAGTAGCCGGAGACGAACCGGGCGGCGATCCCCAGATGCCGGCACAATTGCACCAGCAGCCAGCCGGAATCGCGGCACGACCCGGAGCCGAGTTCGAGCGTCTCTTCCGGCGCTTGCACGCCCGGTTCCATCCGGATCGTGTACCTCACCCGTTGGGAGAGGCTCTGGTTCAACGCGACGAGGAAGTCGTTCGTCTGCACCGGCTTGGTCGGGCGGTGTTCGGCGACCAGCTTGGAAAGCAGCGGGCCGGCCGGTTCGGTGGCGAGGTACGGCGCGAGTTCGTGCTTGAGCATCGGCGCGTACACGAACGGCACCGTCTCGGCGGACTCTTCAACGAAGAAGTCGAACGGGTTAATGGGCGTCAAGTCAGCGTGCAGTTCAACGGCGACTTCGAACTCGCGGGTCGGCTTGGGGAACACCAGCCGGGCGAGGTAGTTGCCGTAAGGGTCTTGCTGCCAGTTCAAAAAGTGTGGCTGGGGCAAGACAGTCAGGCTGTACGCGGGGATGGCGGTGCGGGCGTGCGGGGCCGGGCGGAGGCGGACGGTGTGCGGGGACAGCGTCACCGGGCGGTCGTACTGGTAGCGGGTGACGTGGCGCAGGGCGACGCGGATACCCATCGGGGGCCTCGGTTGGGGGCGAAATACGCGGTCGCGGTTTCTGGCGCGGAGGGAGAGGGTTGGCGGCTCGGACGCGCGGCTGAGGAAAATTCTATGAAGTGGACCACCGCCGCGGACATTCACACATACGACAATGACGCTGCTCGTGACTGGGCGGCTCGGTCTGGGCGGTTACGGAGGTGCCGTCAGTGGAATTCGGTCACCTGATTCGGGCCGTCGAAGGTGATGCGAAAATGGTTGAGGATGTCCCGACCGATCAGGACGAACGGTTCGGTCGAGTGGCCTAATACATGAACCCGGTGGGACTGTCCCATTCCGCTGTGGGGGCGGGCCGGTCTGCCACCACCCCACGTTGTGGGGTGGTCGGTTGCGAAGCAACCGGGAGGGGAGATTCCTTCCCCACCAAGGCAATGGAAGACTCCCCTCCCGCCGCTGCGCGGCGACCTCCCCGCAACGAGGGGAGGTGGGTTGCGGGCCCCTCGCGGCAGTTGGGACAACGTCGGTGGGCTCGTGTATAAGACCCGAGTCGTGATGTCGCCAACGCCCGGAATCACGATGCGGACCCGGTAGAGGTCGATCGCGGTCCAGGCACCCCCAAACCCCTTGCACTGGACAACCCCAGCCGGTGTGAGGCCGAGTTATTGGAGGAGAGGCACTGGCACAACGGTCCAATCCGCCGCCGTATCCAGGTGTGCGGATACGGGTGAGATCACGGCCGCCCCCACCGGGTCGTGGAGGTCCAGAACGACGGCAGGGATCGGTGGCGACTTCGCCGGAGAATACGGAAACCGCGCGCTCATGGGTTCTCCGGCTGGACTTCGACGTAACCGTTGCTGAAGTTGTACCCTTCGGGAGGCTCGACCCAGTCACAGTAGTATGCGCGCCCGTCGGCGATGTGCTTGACACCCAGCTCGACCGAGAGGTAGCAACTGCCGCTGGCGACGATTTCCCCGCCGCAGTTGGCGACATACTGACCCGGATGCGTGGTGCGGAGGTCCGGCAACAGCCGCAGGAAGGCGTCGAACTCGGCGGCCCCGGCCGGATTGCTCGGCCGGTAGTATTTCACGGTGCTGACCATCGCGCGGTCCTCCGGGGAGTGCTGGGTAGGATACCCCTCCAGGCATCCACCCCGCGAGGCCAACTCCGGAAGTCGCGGCCCTCAACCTCACTCGTCGCCCTGGCGCTCCGGGCGGAGGCTGCGGACCCACTGGCCGGCCAGCCACATCTCGCTGCCGGCGACCGCCTTCAACTCCTCCTCCAGCTTCGCCCGGTAGTCCGGCTGGCTGTTCACCTCCAGCACCCGGCGGGTTTCCTCGCCCGACTCCACCGACTTGTACAGTTGCTCGAACACCGGCTTCGACGCGACTTTGAACCGCTCGAACCAGTCGAGCGCGCCCCGCTGGGCGGTCGTGCTGCAGTTGGCGTACATCCAGTCCATCCCCTTCTCGGCGATGAGCGGGTACAGGCTCTGGGTGGCTTCCTCCACCGTCTCGTTGAACGCCTCGCTCGGGCTGTGGCCGTGCTCGCGGAGGACTTCGTACTGTGCCAGCCAGAGGCCGTAGATGGCCCCCATCAACACCCCGCGCTCGCCGGTCAGGTCGCTGAACACTTCCTTCTGGAAGGTGGTCTCGAACAGGTAGCCGGAGCCGATGGCGATGCCCAGCGCCAGGCACCGCTCGCGGGCGCGGCCGGTCGCGTCCTGGAAGATGGCGAAGCTGCTGTTGATGCCCCGCCCTTCGAGGAACAGCCGGCGGACTGTGGTGCCGGACCCCTTCGGGGCGCACAGGATCACGTCGATGTCGGCCGGCGGGATGACGCCCGTCTGGTCCTTGTAGACGATGCTGAACCCGTGGCTGAAGTACAGCGCCTTGCCGGCCGTCAGGTGCGGCTTGATCTTCGGCCACATGTCCTTCTGCCCGGCGTCGCTGAGCAGGTACTGGACGACGGTGCCCTTCGCGGCGGCCTCCTCCGGCTCGAACAGGGTGGTGCCCGGCACCCACCCGTCTTCCAGGCACAGGTCGTAGGCCTTGCCGCCCTTCCGCTGGCCGACGATCACCTTGACGCCGTTGTCCCGCATGTTCAGCGACTGGCCCCGCCCCTGCACCCCGTAGCCGAGAACGGCGACGGTCTCCGGGGCGAGGATGGCCTTCAACTTCTCCGGCGGGTAATCCGTCCGCTCGATGGCCGTCTCGTGGATGTTGTTGATCGTCGTCTCTTTCATGATGCCCTCACGGGTGTCGGGGTACGAATCTCCTGCCGGGTCACGGTACGGGCCGGGTCGCTCGGTGTCAAGAATCTTGACGGCGAGATACTTCCGCTTAGACTGGCCTCATGGACACTACGGCGAACGACTCGGACCCGCTCGACGCGGTGCTGGCCGGCTGGAAGGCGGTGCGGCCGAACCTGGACCCGTCCCCGCTCGGCCTGATCGGGCGGGTGCTGGTGCTGGCCGACCACTTGCAACGGAGCGTGGACGCGGCGCTGGCCAAGCACAGCCTGACCCTCGGCCTGTTCGACATCCTCGGCACCCTGCGCCGCAACGGTAACGGGAAGAAGGGCGGGATGACGCCGGGGCAGTTGCTCAAGGCGGTGGTGCTGTCGTCCGGCGGGCTGACCAGCCGGCTGGATAAGCTGGAAGCGGCCGGGCTGATCGCGCGGTCGGACGACCCGGACGACCGCCGGGGGGTGGTCGTGACGCTGACTCCGAAGGGCAAGCGGGTGATCGACGCGGCCACCGCCACCCGGTTCGAGGAGGCGAAGCGGTCGCTGCCGCCGCTCGCCCCGAAAGACCAGGTGGCGCTGGAAGGGATGCTGCGGGTGTGGCTGTCGGCCGTGCGGGAGTAGTGGGAAGAAAGAAGAACTCACTCCAGAGACACAGGGAAGACAAGAACCAGAGAGAAAGATTGAGTTTCAAAAATCTCTTCTTGCCTTCTCTGTCTCTGTGGTGACTCTTTCTGAATTCTCCTTATACACGAACCCGGTGGGACTGTCCCATTCCGTTGTGGGGGCGGGCCGGTCTGCCACCTCCCCTCGTTGAGGGGAGGTCGGTTGCGAAGCAACCGGGAGGGGAGATTCCTTCCCCACCAAGGCACCGGAAGACTCCCCTCCCGCCGCTGCGCGGCGACCTCCCCTCAACGAGGGGAGGTGGGTTGCGTGCCCCTCGCGGCAGTTGGGACAACGTCGGTGGGCTCGTGTATGAGGCGT
>JBBRUO010000528.1:0-4609 GCA_038247725.1 Gemmatales bacterium | reverse complement strand
GTCACCGGGGGCCACACTTCCGTCGCCCCACCACCGGGGGCGGGGGGTAACCCAAGCCCCGACTCGGGAGCGTCGGGCGACGGAAGAGGTGGGGGTTTCTTTCCCGCCAATGATTCCCGGCGGGCGGACGTAGTAGGTCGTGGTCGAGCCGGCCGCAGGCCGGGGAGGCCCGACAACCAACCCCCTCTTTCCCGCCAACAGGACGGGCCGTCGGGCCTCGGGCTCCTGTCGGGGACCATCGACCGCGACCAACGCCCGGTCAAACACCAACGTGGGCGCGGTGGTCATCCGGGATCACCCGACTTCCAGGTCGAAATCGGTCAGGCCGAACTCGGCGCGGGGGGTGAGGCGGAACTTGCGGTCGAACACGTCCGACTTCACCCACCCCTTCGCCTTGCGCACGGCGGTGAACCCCTTCGTCCCGCGGCGGTAGATGTCGAACCGCACGTCGGCCTCGTCGCGGGCGTCGATCAGCCAGTATTCCAGCACCCCGGCCGCGAAGTACGCCGCGAACAGCAGCACCGTGTCTTTCTCGACCGAACTCCGGCTGACCACCTCGACTACCACGTCCGGCGAGCCGACCATTTCGGTCGCCTGCGCCCCCGTCGTCGCGCCGGCGGTGAACGTCACCCGCCGGGTGTTCAGCGACTCCGCCGACACGAACATCGCGTCCGGTTCGCACGCCAGGTCGGCGCGGTCGTTGGTGAGCAGGACGCCGTCGGCGAAGACCCGGCCGAGGCTCTCCTCGCGGGCCAGCGCCCCGAGGGTGACGTAAATCGCCATCTTGATGGCATTGTGCGTGTGGACTTCTTCCGTGAGATCGACCCACACTTCGTTGGCGATGAAGTGGACGGCGGTCTTCTCCGGCAGGTCGCCGGAGTGGACCCACTCCCGGAACGAGGCGAGGTCGGTCACCTCGTCCGGGATCACCAACTCGCCCACCGGCCGGACCAGCACGCGGGACATGGGTTCCACCTCTTGGGTCGCGGCGAATCGGGAGCGCTCACCCGAAGGTGAGCGGCGAGCCGCCGATGCCGCCGCGAAGGTTCGGGTTGAGCGGGCGGTTGGCGATCCGCTCGGCGAGCGCCGCCCGGTCCGCGTCCTCCTCGGCCTCCTCCTCGGCCAGGATCGCCCCCTCCGCCTCCGCCTTGATGGACTTGAGCGACAGGCCGATCTTCCGCGCCTCGGCGTCGTAGGTCAGCACTTGCACCGTCACCGACTGCCCTTCCTGCACCACGTCCCGCACCTTCCGCACCCGGTCGGTGGACAGTTCCGAGATGTGGATCAGCCCCTCGATCCCTTCGGTCAGTTCGACGAACGCGCCGAACTCGGCGATGCGGGTGACGGTGCCAGTCAGGCGGGCACCGGGGCGGGCGTTCTGGGCGAACGTGTCCCACGGGTTGGCCAGCAGTTGCTTCAGGCTGAGCGAGATGCGGCGGGTGTCGAAGTCCACCTTGCGGACGATCACCTCGACCCGCTGGCCGAGGGACAGGATTTCGCTGGGGTGGGCGATCCGCTTCCAACTCAGTTCGGACACCGGGAGCATGCCGTCCGCCCCTTCCAGGTCCACGAACGCGCCGAAGTCCTTGATCGACCGCACGACGCCGGTGCGGGTCTGCCCCTGTTCGATGCCCTGCCAGAAGACCACCGCCTTCTCCGCCTTCTCCCGCTCCAGCACGTTCCGCCGGGAGACGAGCAGGTTCTTCTCGGCCTTATTGACCTCGATCACTTCGCACTTGAGCGTCTGGCCGACGAACTGCTCCGGGCTTTCGACGCGGTACATGTCGAGTTGGCTGATGGGCATGAACCCGCTCAGGCCGCCCACTTCGACCGTCACCCCGGTGCGGTTCTTGTTCACGCCGGTGACGCGGGCGTCCACGATCATGTGGACGGCCACGCTGTTCCAGTTGCCGACGGCCTGGGCCGCCCCCTCGCGGTTAAGCAGGCACAACCCGTTGGCCGAGTCGAACCGCTCGTAGACGAACTCGATGGTGTCGCCGACCGTCGGCGGGTTCCCCTCAAACTGCTGCTTCGGGATCAGCCCCTGGGTGCGGTTGCCGGGGATGTCCACGAAGATGTCGTTGCCGACGATGCTGACGACGCGGCCGGTCTGCTTGCCGCCCGGTTGGGACGACGACTTCGGCTGCTGCTGCTCCTCCTGCTCGCCGAGGCTGCCCTTCACGTCCATGCCGGCCATCGCGGCTTCCATCTCGTCCTCGATGGACTGGTCGAGCATCCGCTTGTTCGGCTTGATCGGGGCGAAGTCCTGGCGGTCCAGTTGCCGGGGCGCGGAGCCGTCCAACTGCGGCCGCTCGCCGCGCGGGAACGGGCGACCGCCGCCGCCACCGCCGCCGGGACCGCCACCACCGGGACCGGGCCGGGGGCCGGCCGGCCGGGGTGGGGGCATCCGCGGGCCACCGCCTTGCGGTGGCGCGACCGGGGCGGGAGCCGGGGCCGGGGGTTGAACGGCCGGGGCCGGGGGAGTGGTGGCCGGCGTCGGGTTGGGCGTGTCCATCGCGGTCGTCCTGCTAGGATTCTGAGAGAGGTGGGGCGCTCTCTCCGAGAGCGACTGTTTGTAGCCCGACTCTCGGCGAGAATCGGCCACCCGAATGAAGAGTCGCATTCCGGTAGAAGTTGAAGTTAGCAGCGCGCCCCCCACCCGACAACAGAAGATGGGACCGCCCGAAGGCTGTTCAGCGGTTGAAGTTGGGCAAGCTGTTGAACCACGAAGGACACGACGCCCACGAACCGACTGTTGTTCCGCTCGGTTCCTTCACTTCGTGTGCGTCGTGTGCTTCGTGGTTCAGTCCGCTTCTCTTCTATCTCTGAGCAGCCCTGGGTGAGTGGCTTGGGGCCAGAATTCCTGGAGGACGGCCGGATCCAGCGACGAGTCATCGGTGGCAATGCCCCGCACGCCCAGACCGCGTGTGTCGAGTTGCCCCTCTTGTGTCGAGACCAATGCTCCCCAGCAGAGAGTGGTGGTGCGAACTCAGCTTTCTCGCACAACCGACTCGCTCGTTAGCCCGCCTTCACGTCGGCCAGGTTGCCTTGCAGCGTGCCGATCTGCTTCTCCAACTCGGCCACCTTGTCGCGGGTTTCGGTCACCACTTCCGGCGAGGCGTTCTTCACGAAGCTCTCGTTGCCGAGCTTGCCCGTCAACCCGCCGAGTTGCTTCGTCAAGTCGGCGATCTGCTTCTCCAACCGCTTCGCCTCCGCGACCGGGTCGATCAGCCCGGCGAGCGGGATGTACGCCTCGAACTCGGCCGTCACCACGCTGCCGGCCTGCTTCGGCTTCACCACCTGCGGCCCGCACTCGAACGCACTCAACTGCCCCATCGACGTGACGAACGGCGACAGCGCGGTGAGTTGCTGCGCCACCTCGTCGCTGCACTTCACCGACAGGGCGAGCGGGGTTTTCTCAAGCTGGTAGCGGTTGCGGAGTTCGCGCACCCCGCGGATCACGTCTTGCATCCGGGCGATGGCCACTTCCGTGCTGGCGTCGATCAGGTCCGCCGGGTAGTCCGGCCACGCGGCGATGCAGGCGGCTTCTTCCGCTTGCTTTGGCGTCGGGAACCCGCGCACTGGCGCGGCCTGGCCGAGGTACTCCCACAGGCTTTCCGCCACGAACGGCATCACCGGATGGATCAGCCGCAGGATGCCGTCGAGCACGCCCACCAGCACCCGCTGGCACGTCGGGTCCGACCGGCGGGCCTTGCTCATCTCGATGTACCAGTCGCAGAACTCGCTCCACGCGAACTCGTACACGAGCCGGGCCACGTCGGCGAACCGGTACGCCTCCAACGCCGCCGTCACCGCGTTCGCGGTGGTGGCGAGGCGGGACACGATCCACCGGTCCTCCACCGCCAGCGCCTTCGGGTCGATGGCGGCGGGGGTGTAGCCTTCCAGGTTCATCAGGATGAACCGCGTGGCGTTCCACAGCTTGTTGGCGAAGTTGCGGCCCATCTCGAAGCGGTCCGACGCGGCCTTCGCGGTCGGCAACTCGGCGTCCTCTTCCAGCCACGGCCCGCTGGGGCGGAACGCCTTCTTGCACGCCGAGCAGTTCATCTTCTTCGTGCGGCCGGACTGGTGTTCCTTCTTCTGCGGGTTCAGCTCGCCGCAGTGCGGGCACATATTGGCGATGGGCATCCGGCTGTCCTGGTTCTCGGTTGCCAGCGCCACCATGCCGTACCGCATCGCGTCGGTACCGTAAATGTCGATGATGTCGAGCGGGTCCGCGCCGTTGCCCTTGCTCTTGCTCATGCCCTCGCCGAACCCGTCCAGAATCTTCGGATGCACATACACATGGTCGAAGGGGATGTCGCCCACATTATACAAGCCGGACAGCACCATCCGCGCCACCCAGAGGGTGATGATGTCGCGTGACGTGCAGAGCGTGGACGTGGGATAATACTTCTTCAACTCCGGCGTCTGTTCCGGCCAGCCGAGCGTGCTATGCGGCCACAACGCGGAGGAGAACCAGGTGTCGAGTACGTCGGGGTCTTGGGTGAAGCCATCGGCTTCGAGTCTGCGCTCGTACTCGGCGCAACTTGGCCCCACACATGCCAAATACAGCACCATGCCCCGCTCGATTTCGCTTTCTGCGAAAGCC
>JBBRUO010000527.1:0-4623 GCA_038247725.1 Gemmatales bacterium | reverse complement strand
GGTGGCCTTCCTGCCGACGCCCCGCGGGTGTTTCAATGGCCACTGAACGGCCACATGTCGTTGCAACGGGGTGGTGTTATTGCGCCACCTGCCTGGTCGTCCGGTTTCAATGGCCACTGAACGGCCACATGTCGTTGCAACACCTGCCATCACAAGTTACTGGCGTGTCAAGGGTTTGCAAGGGCTTTTGCCGAACCCCCCACCAAATTGAGACTTGACCAGTCATTAGACACACAAAACACCCAGGCCGAAATACAGGTAACGCTTTCCACGGCAAGACTTTATGTCTTTGCCGAACCCCCCTCGATTTGGAGTGCTTCGAGGGGGGTCGGCAAACGCCTCAAACGACCCAAGTTATCTCAGTTGTCAAAGACCGGCCAGCCGTTACTGGTCAGCCAGCTCGCCGGGTTCGTCCCGGAGGTCTTGGGATCGTTCGCGGACGAACCCGCCCAGCGTTTCCACCCACGTCGATAAGATACCGTCGCCGTTGACTTCCTGCCAAGCCTTTTCCCACAAATAGAGCGCCCGCCCGAAGGCCGCCGGTTGGAGTCGGTAGCCGCCCCCCTCCTCGCGGACAAACTGGTTCGGGGCGAGTTCGGCCTGCCCGCAGGTGGACACGACCCACCGGTCCACCGTCGGCACGCGGAGGGGTTCGATCAGGTCGCATGAGAGCGACGGGCGGCCGGCGCGGTACTCGTGCAACCCGCCCAGGTAGATTTCGTACCCGCGCGCTTCCAGGGCGGCGGTGGCGCGGTTGAGGAGCCAGGTGTAGCCGAGGCTGAGCAAGGCGTTCACCGGGTCGGTGGGCGGCCGACGGGACCGTTGCGGGAACTCCCACGGCGGGACGATCAGGCTGGCGAAGTAGCGGAACCAGAGGGCCGACGCGGCCCCCTCCAGGCCGCGGAGGGTGTCGGTCGTCGGCGCGGTCGGGAGTTGGCCGCGGAGGGCGGCGAGGTCGAGGAGCAGGGAGCCGAGGGTGACGCCGTTCCGCTGGTAGCGGCGGGCGGCGGCGGTCATGGCGTCGATCTTGCCGGCGACGACGAGGGCGGCCCAGTCGCGGCGGTGGGCCGGGTCGGCGAACACCCGGTGTTGTCGCATCCGGGTGGCGGTGGTCGGGGCGTCGCCGCGGGACAGCCGCCCACGGCACCTGGCCCCCGCCGGGGAGAACCAGGCGGTGTTGATGCCGTGGCGGAAGAGCAGGTCCATGGCCGGGCCGGAGACGGCCACGTCGCCGTAGCAGTAGATGTCGGAGAGGGCGGTCGGGTCGAGGCGGAGCGGCCCGTCGCCGTGCCGCTTGAATGCCAGGTGTCCGTTGACGACTTTCAGTTGCCCCGGCCCGACCAGGTGGGCGACGGGGGTTCGGACGGCGGTGGTGCGTCTCATTCGCTGGCTCCGGTGGGGGTGGGCACGTGGGTCCACCATTTCGGGCGGCGGGTCAGGTGGGCTGGCGCGTGCGGGGCGAGGGACGACAGGACGGACAGCCGCGCGCCGGGCACCTCCCACGTCCAGAAGCCGCGGGGCAGGCGGGCGTAGTGGCTGCGGCGGACCTCCGCCCAGGGGACGCCGGTGACGGCCTTGATGAGTTCGCCGATGCGGTCGCGGGCGACGTCGTCGAGCAGGCGGAACAGGTCGGGGGCGTTGTCGGCGTACAGGTACGCCTGCCGCCAGTCGCGGAGTTGGGCGTTGACGGAGACGATCCACTTGGACAGGTTGAAGGCGGCGGCGTCGATCTTGTCCGACGGCGGGGCGGTCATGCCGGTGAGGCGGGTCACCATGGACTGCATCTTGGCGTCGGGGACGACGTAGCCGAACTCGGTGGCGTCCGGTCGGGCCAGCGGTCGCGGGCGGATGCGGACGCCGAGCCACTCGACGCCGGCGGCGGCCGGCACCGGGTCCGGCTCGCGCCTCAACTTCTGGTGCTGTTTCGACAGGGTGTTGCGTACGGCGGCGGCGGCCAGGCGGGCGAGTCCGGCGTCGCGGGCGAGGACGAGCAGGTCGTCGGCGTAGCGGAGGACGGCGACCCCGCCCTGGGTGTCGTGCCCGAGTTGGGCGGCGGCGAGGTCGAGCGTGTGGAGGGCCAGGTTGCACAGCAGCGGGGACAGGGCGCTCCCCTGGACGACTCCGCACCGCCGCTGCCACCACCAGCGGCCGACCGTCTCCCCGCCGGCGGCGATGACGCGCTTCAGTAGTGCGGTCAGGTCGGGGTCGGCGACGTGTTCGGCGAGCGCGCGGTGCAGGTGTTCGTGGTCCAGGGTGGGGAAGCAGTCGGCCACGTCGAGGGGCACGGCCCAGAGCAACTTCGGCTTCTCGCCGGCCGGCGCGGACAGCCCGCGGGTGGCGGCGTCGAGCGCGCCGGCGACGCAGCGGCCGGGCCGGAAGCCGAAACTGCCGGGGAGGAAGACCGGCTCGAACACCGGTTCCAGCACTTGCTTCATGGCGGCCTGGACCACCCGGTCGCGGACGTTCAAGATGCCGATGCGGCGGGTCTGGCCGGGCTTGTCCGGCTTCGGGATGTCCACCAGCCGGGGCGCGCCGGGCAGGTACGCGCTGTGGAACAGGGTGTCGGCGAGGTCGGCCAGCCACGGCCCGACGCGGTGCTTCAACTGGCCGCAGGTGACGCCGTCCGGGCCGGGTGTGTCGGCCCCGTCGGCGGCGGACACGCGGTCCCAGGCGGCGGACAGGTTGCGGCGGTCGAGGGCGTGGGTCATCAGCCCGGCGAGCGGGCGTGGCTGCCCGCGGGTGGCCTGGAAGACGGCTTGCTGGACGCCGGTCGGATCGGCGACGGTGATCTCGGGAACGGCCAACGGGCGAGTGGGGACGAGCGTGGCGGTCATGGGTCTCCTGGTGTTTGGGGTTCGGGCGGGTCGGGACGTCTTGGGGTCACGAAGTGGGTGGAACTGCCGACGACGACGGCGGCCGAGTTCACGGGGCGGACGGCCCCCAGGGCGAACCGCTCGGGGTCCGCGCCTTGGGGCACCGGCCAGGCCTGGATCACGTCGTCTTCCGGCCGGATCAGTTGTCGCAGGTCTTCGAGGAGGGCTGTCAGGGCGGCTTCGTCGCCGCGGAACAGGAACACGGAGTACTGGACACGGACCGCCCGCCGCTCCAGCGCGCGGGCCACCCGCCGGAGGCGGCGGGGGTGCGACACGTCGTAGGCGATCACGAACGCGGGCATCGGCGGAATCCTCGCCGGGGTTTGCCGGCCACGATCCCACACAAGACGAGCCAGCCGAGCGACATGACGACCAGCATGTTGGACCTCAGGGTGCGACGGGAAGGGCGATTTGCCACTGACCAACCAACGCCGCGAATGGAATCGGCTGACAGGAATTCGCGGAATTGGGCGGTTTCATCGCCGCTGTCATCCGTTCGCCGGGGAGGCGTAAACTGTTCGGACACCCACCGAGGATTCCGGATGGCAACTCTCACGGTTCGCGAGTCGTTCGGGACGGTTCGCCTGGCGCGGGGCGGGCGACTGCTGCCGTGGCTGGGGCCGGCCATGCGCGGGCTGATCGGCGGGCGGTTGCGGGCGCACGTCTGCCGGTGGCCGGTGGCCGAGGTGCTGAGCCAGTGGGAGCGGTGCGCCGGTTGCCCGCACATGAACGGGTGCCAGTACGGGGAGACGTTTGAACCCGATCCGCCAGCCGGGCTGCAACTGGCCAGTGGATGGGAGAACGCCGCCCGCCCGCTGGTGATCGCGCCGGCGTTTCCGGCCCCGGAACTAGGAAAGGCCAAGGACTGGTTCGACATCCGCATTACGGCCATCGGGCCGACGGCCGTCGGGCACTTGGACGACGTGTGGGAGTCGTTCCGGGTGGCCGGCGCGGACTTGGCCATCGGGCTAGGGGAGGATCACATTCCGTTCGACGTGACCCGCACTGGGGCGAGCGGTGACAGCGTTGTGTCACTGCCTCCGCCGGCGGACAACGGGGACATGGTGCCGCGCGTGCGGGTGACGCTCACCGCGCCGCTGTTCTTGAACGAAGCCACCCCGGACGGGCGGAAGCGGGCGGTGCGGGAACCGACGTTCGGGCAACTGATGCGAGCCGGCCTGCGGACGCTCGGCCCATTGCATCGGTTGTATGGCGAGCCGCTCGCGGAGGACGTGTTTCATCTGGTGAAAGTGGCGGCGGAGGCGGTGCCGACGATCCGGACCGAGTTCGTCGAGTTCCGGCAGGAGCGTTTCTCGAACCGGTCGAAGGACCGGTACGACATCTTCGGCGTGACCGGGTGGGCGGAGTACGGGCCAGTCCCGGCGTGGCTGTTGCCGTGGGTCGAATGGGCCGGCCGACTGCACGTCGGCACCCACCGCGTCGCCGGTGCCGGCGGGTGGTCTGCTTTGTGGACGTGAACGCAGTCGCCCGACCGCCTGCGGGAGGATTAACCCCGCTGGATGGGACGGGACATGCGGCCTCGATTCCTCCGGACTGTCACATCCGCGCGCGCGAGAACGTCGGTGCCCGCGAGTGCGGTGCCCGCTGGAGGGGTAGGCCGGTCGAACGCCTGGAAAACACAAGTGGTCATCGGCGCGTGGTCATCGGCGCACAATCCAGGCTCTCTCACGACGTTGGTGAGACTTGCTTCAATTCGGCCACGCCGGTGAAGGCGTGGAGATACGCCAGC
>JBBRUO010000526.1:0-4631 GCA_038247725.1 Gemmatales bacterium | reverse complement strand
TCTTCAATCGGCCCGTCCCACCGCTGGGCGAGGCCGCAACCGGCCGTCACGATCAGGGTCTGACCCAACGGATGCGTGTGCCACGCGGTTCGCGCGCCGGGTTCAAAGGTGACGCTGGCCCCGACCGCGCGGGCCGGGGCGGTCGGCTGGAACAGCGGGTCGATGCGAACCGTGCCGGTGAAGTAGTCGGCCGGCCCCTTGCCGGACGGCCGGCTGCCGGCCCTTGTGACGTCCATTGGTCAGTCCCCGAAAAGTGCCGGTGCGTTGTGGTTCAATGTTTGCCCATGTGGACGCTGCCGTCGGCGTGGATGTGGAACCCCTTCGGCGTGGTGCCACTCTGGGACTTGATCATGCGGTTCAGTTGGGCCGCCCCGGTCTGAGCGACGAACAGCCCCGGCGGGACGCTGCCGTCGTTCGCGACGACGACGTGGTCGCGGTCCTGGTACACCACCCGGACCGGCTTGCGGTCGAACACGTCCCCGTTCTGGCGGAAGACGTAGGCGTCGGCCCCGTCGCGGGCGACCGCCTCCGGCGGCAGGACGAACACGTCCTCCAACTTCTCGACGCGGATGTGCAACCGCACCCGTTGGCCGGGGCGGAACCGCCACAGCGTCTGCGTCCCGCCGGGGTGTTCGACCGCCCGCGACTGGTTGTCGAGCGGCAGCAGGAAGCGGAACGTGCGGCTCTCCGGGTCGATGGTGTTGGCGATGTAGTTGACCCGGAACGTCTGCCCGAGGGCGTCCCACCCGTGGCCGGGTTCTTCCTCGAAGTCCACTTCGACCGACCACCCGGCCTTCACCACCCGCTCCAATAGCGGGGCCTCGTCGCGAAACGCCCTCCCCTCCACGGCCAGCATCTGGTGGTTGGCGATCGTACACAGCGTCTGCCCGGCCTGCACGAGTTGGCCCAGCGACACTTTCACCTCTTCGACTTCGGACGCGAGGGCCGCGGAACTGGCGGCGGACAGTGCCGCCGCGCGGGTCGGCACGTCGATGCTGATCTCGCTGACGAATTGTCCGGCGGCCGCGGCGTCGATCTGGTTGGGCAGCAACCCCCGGTTCAGCAGTTCCTGGCGGTACGCCTTCACCGCCACTTGCAGCCGGGTGATCTGGTTGTCCACGTCGATGACGCGGGACTCCGCCACCACGCCGGCCGACGACACGAGCCGCTTCCGCTGCGCCTCGGCCAGCGTGATGTCCTGGGTGGCCTTGAACAGGTCGGTCTGCGTCTGGTGCAGGATCTCGCTGAGCAGTTTCAGCGTGAACAGCGGTTCGCCGGGGCGGGCCGAATCGCCGGCGATCTTGTGGATGCGGCTGACGACGCCGGTGACGGGCGCGACGACCCCCCGGTCGCTGAAGCCGGGGCGGTCGATGACCATGCCGGGCACGGAAATCGTCTTCCAAAACGTATCGGGCGTGAGCGGTTGGGTCGTCAGTCGCAGGTTCTTTTGGGCCTGCTCCGACAGGCGGATTTGCTCGGACGGCGGCGCGGTCGCGCCGGTGTCTTCGGGCTCATCGGGTTCGGCTTCCGGGCCGACTGGGAACAGCACCGGTCGCCAGCGGTCGCGGGTGACGTAAGCGGCCGCCGCGACACCGGCGACGACGGCGACGGTCACCGCCGCACGCACCACCCACCGCCAGGGTCGGCGGGCGGCCCCGGCCGGGCGGCTGAGTTCGAAGGGGGGCGGCTCGTTCATGCCATTCTCCTGAACGCGGACGGCGGGGACAGGGGTCGGCGAAATGACAAGCGAGTCGTGGGCCAAATCGAGTGAGACGGTCGGAATCGCTGCACCCAATTCCACACTCTATCGGGGCCGACTCGCGCGCACAACCCGGCGGCTGGGGTCACCGCGCTGTCAGCGAAAAGTTCGTTCGCCAACATCGCGGGCCGAATTCCCGTTGTCCCGCTCGCCCGGCAGTTTAACATCGAAGGGCGGGCGATTCGGCCCCTCACCCCCCGCCGATCAGGATACCGCCGTGTCAACTTCCCACCGCCGCCGGGCGTTCACCCTCGTCGAACTGCTCGTGGTGATGGCCATCATCGCCATCCTCATCGGCCTACTGTTGCCGGCCGTGCAGAAGGTCCGCGCTGCCGCCCGCCGCACGGCCGACCAGAACAACCTGAAGCAGCTCGGCCTCGCCGTCCACAACTACGCCAGTGCGAACGAGGACCGGTTCCCGCCGGCGGTGACGTGGGAGAACAACAAACTCCGCTACTGGTTCGCCGACTTCGACCCGGCGACGAAGGCCCTGGACTTCCCCCGCGGGCACCTGATGCCGTACCTGGAGAACAACCACCGCGCCTTGCAAGCGCCGGCCCAGGCCCCCGGCCGGGTGCAACTGCGGTTCGAGGGCGGGTCCGGCGGGTACGGGTACAACTACCGCTACCTGACGAACACCACCGACCCGTGGGGCAAGCCGACGTGGTCGCCGGTGAAACTCACGCACGTCGCCAGCACCAGCCAGACGATCTGCTTCGTGAACGCGGTGAACGTGGACCACTGGTCGCAGTCGGTGCCGTTCATGTACGAGACGCCGCTGGCCGACCCGCCGTCGGGGGCGAACCCGAGTTGCCACTTCCGCCTGCACGGCCGCATCTGCAACGTGCTGTGGTGCGACGGGCACGTCGAGGCGTGGACGCAGACCACGCGGAACCCGCTGCCGTCCGGCTGGCCCGCCGCCGCCCTGCCGCTGATGGAGAAGGAGAACATCTTCGACATCGGCACCACCGATGAGTTGTGGGACCGGCAGTGACGGCGGCCGTCACCGAGTTGGCCTCGTCCCCGGCGACCCAGGCGTCCGACTTGACAAGAGAATTCTTCGGTTGCGCGGCGGCGGTGCCGGCAATCACGAAGTCGGCGAGGGTGGCGAATAATCGACTCTTCATTCGGGTTCACTTTGCGGGTGGTGGGGGTGTCACGCCGGGATCGGGCCGATCATGTGGACGAGAATGCCGAGGATGCGGTCCACCTCGTGGACCGAATACTCGGTCTGATCGAGGGTGACGACCGTGCCGGTCAGGGTCAGGAACTTCCAGTTGACGCCGGTGGTCACGCACCCGTACACCGTCTCGATGGGGTGCCCCTCGTTGCGGTTGAACCGCTGCGCCCCGACCATCGCGGCGATGCACTGGCCGAGGCCGTCCGGGATGCTGTCCCGCTTCGCCTCGAACAGCACGATCGCCGGCGCTTTCACATGCGACACCTGCGGGTAACGGCCGAAGAGGAAGTCGCAAACGCCGGTCAGTTTCGCGGCCGCGTCGGCGGTGAACTCGGCCCCGCCGATCAGGCAAATCCGGCCGTTGTACCGTCCCCACACTTCGCTCAACACTGGCCCGACCAGCCACACCGACCGCGAGAACTCCGTGTGCGCCCCGCTGGCCAATCGGACATTGCTTGGAAGGGTGCCAACGAGTGAGGCACTCGCCGGCACCGGCGGCGCGTGGCCGAACAGGTCCAACACGCTCGTCTCGGTCAGTCCCAACTCGCCCAGAACGGCCGGGTACTTGAAGTCGCTAAAGGCCATGGGTGTTCCCTCCAGAAGTCGCGCTCATCTTACCCCGGTTGCTTGTCCGGGTGCAGGTAGACGAAGCTCTTCCCCAAGCGGCCGCCGTAGTTGCCGGCGCTGATTCGCAGGAGGTCCGGGGTGTCCCGGCAGGCGGCGATGGCGGCCTGCGTGGCGGCGATCAGGGTCTTCAGGTCCGGGCCGTTGATGATGATCTCCTGCACGCTGGCCACGCCGTCGGGCAACTTGCTCTCGACGCCCGGTTTATCCCGCAACGTCGGGCAGTACTCGGCGTAGGTGCTGGCGATGCTGAACTTGTACTTGCTGCCGGCCTTGCTGCCGCTGCTCGCCACCCCGCCGGGGAACGGCATGCAGATGCCCGGTACCGTCATCGCCCCGGTCACGGACCGTTCGGCGGCTTCCAAAGCGGCGTCCGGGGTCGCGCCAAAGAACCACAAGTTGCCGCCCATCAGCCCGTCGGCGAACCCCCACTTCCGCTCGATGACGAACTCGCCGCTGAGGATCGGGATCACCCGCACCGCCCGGCCGTGGCGTTCCGTCTTGAACTGGTGGCCGTCGCCGAAGTACGCCACCTTACGGCCGAGGGGGAACCACTTCTCGCCGACCGGCAGCACGTTGAACGCCGCCGTCGTCGGGCACGTCAGCACGTTCTGCGACACCCGGACCAGAAGCGCGCGTTCGAGTTTCTGCTCGCGGTCCTTCCAGAAGCGGGGAACGTGGAACTGAATCACCGCGCCGACGCGGCCGTCGGGCGTGTCAGCCGGCTCGACGTATCGGCTGAGGCCCGCCTCGCAGTCGCACAGAATGGAACTGCTCGCGTTGCCGGTGGCGGCGTTGACGGCGTGGTCCAGCCACTTGCGGTCGCGGGCCGTGACCAGCACTTCGGAGTAGATGCTGCGGAACGCTTCGGCGTAGGTGTCGTCGATCTCGGCTGGCATCGCGGGACTCGCGGGAAGTAGGTCCGGCTCGCCGAGCCGGACTTCGGAAGTGGGGTCAGTTTACGCGAACGCTCCGACGAGTCCGGACCTACTGGTTCGCAGGTCACGAACGCTGTATTCGGCAAGGGAGTCCGCACTCTCCGAGTGCGGTGCGGACCCGCACTCGGAG
>JBBRUO010000525.1:0-4637 GCA_038247725.1 Gemmatales bacterium | reverse complement strand
GGGGGGGGGGGGGGGGGCGGCGGGGGCCGCCCCCCCCCCCCCCCCCCCGCCCCCGACGACCAGCCCCTAGAAATAGAATCGGTTTCGCCATCCCTCGCCCGGTCGCGACGCCCCCATCTGGTTCGCCCTCGGTAACGGCTCCGTCATTTCCCTTGCTCGTTTCCACCGCCGGGGCGTAGCATTCCCCCCAGCACGGGTGGGTGCGGGATTTTCCCAATCCGCCGTCGCGCGTCCGTCGTCGTTTACATGAGAGGACACATGGGCAACCGCGGGGCCACTGCCATCGGCCGACGACCGCCGGACACGACCCCCTCCCCCCACTGTGGGGGCGACGGGCCGCCGGATCACCCCGTCGTGGCCGCGTTCACCGCCCTGCGGGACGAACTGGTGTCCACGCTGCTGTACGTGCTGGGCAACCGGGACGACGCCCAGGACGCCGCCCAGGAAGCGTTCCTCAAGTGCTGGCGGGCCAGGGACACGGCCGCGACGGTGGACAACCTGCGGGCGTGGATCTTCCGCGTCGGTCTGAACACCGCCAAGGACATGCAGCGGAGTGCCTGGTCCCGCCGCGTCAAACCGCTGATCGCCGAGGACACCATGCTCGCGTCACCCGACATCGCCCCCGCCGACGCCCTGGAAGACCGCGAGGCCGTGGACCGGCTGAAGGCCGCCCTCACCGACCTCCGCCCGGACGAAAAAGAAGTGTTCCTGCTGCGGCAGAACGGCGACCTCACCTACGAGCAGATCGCCGAGATCCGCAACGCCCCCGTCGGCACCGTCAAAACCCAGATGCGGTCGGCCCTGATCAAGCTGCGAAAGGTGCTGGTGCCGGTCGAAAGCCTTGAGTAGTCCGCACTCCCCGAGTGCGGGAGCCGCCAGAACCGACGAATCGAAAGCCTTGAGTCGTCCGCACTCCCCGAGCGCGGGAGCCGCCAGAACCGACGAACCCGCACTCGGAGAGTGCGGACGACCTTCACGAATCACCCCCCACCACCCCGGACGGCCCGCGCCGCCCTTGCCACCGCCCGGCCGCCCGTCGGGAGGAGTACCTGCCATGCCCCGTTCCGACGACCGAGACCAGCGGGTTCTCGACTGGCTGTACGGCCTGCTCGACCCGGCCGACGCCGCCGAGGTGGCCGCGACCGTCGCCGCCGACCCGGAGTGGGCCGCCGCCCGCGACCGCGTCCGTAAAGCCCAGGGGCTGATGGCGGCCGCCGCCAAGTCGGCGTTCCCGGCCGTCACCTTCCGCCCGCCCGCCGACCCGGTGGCGACGCCCGCGCGGCCGGCGGCCGTCCGCGTGTCGATGCTGTCGGTGTGGACGCGGTGGGCCGTCGCCGCGTCCTTGCTGCTGGCGTTCGCCGGGTTCGGGGTGCCCTCGCTCATCGACGCCGTCGGGTACACGGCGTACCGCCCGGCGGTGAACCGCGAACTGGCCGCCGTCACCGCCGCGAAGCGGAACCGGGAGATGGCCGTCGCCGCGCTGAAAGCGCAAGAGGCCGCGATCGCCAACCGACTGGCGGAGGCGATGGTCACCCGCGAGGCGGTGGAGGCGGAGTGGATCGCGGCCGAAGTGGCGGCGGTGAACCAGGGCGCGGCCCAGCCGTTCGCCGTCCGCGTCACCGGCCCGACCACGGCCGTCCCCGGCGCGCTCAACGAGTACGCCATCGCCGTCACCGACAGGCAGAACAAGCCGTACCCGGCGACGGTCGAAGTGGCCGTGCGGGACGGGACGGGGAAGGAGGTCCACGCGCGGACGTTCGACCCGGAGACGAACCCGGACGGGAACACCTTCCGCCTGCCGCCCGGCGTGTGGGAGCAGGTGCCGACCGGCACCGAACTGTTCCTCGCCGTCTCGGCCGTGGACGCCAAGACCGGCGCGCGGTCGGACCTGACCGAGAACCTGCGGATGCTGGAGCCGAAGTACACCACCTTCCTCACGACCGACAAGCCGATGTACCGGCCCGGCGAGACCGTCTACTTCCGCTCGCTGACGCTCGACCGCTTCCGCTTCCTGCCGCCGACCGCCGAACTGCCGCTGAGGTTCGTCGTGCTGAAGCCGGACGGCACCGAGTTGCCCGGCAGCGAGACCGCCGGTCTGGCCAAGCCGACGACCCAGGCGAAAGACGGGCTGATCGACCCGGTGCTGGGGCCGGACGGCAAGCCGGTTCGCGGCGTCGGCACCGGCGTCGTCGCCATCCCCGCCGGTCTGCCCGGTGGCGAGTACACCCTGCAAGTGTTCGAGCTGCCCCGCCCCGGTCTGCCCGCCGCCGACAACACGTCCAAGCCGCTGGCGATCCGAAAGTTCCTCGTCAACAACTTCACCCCGCCCACCTTCCAGAAGAAACTGGAGTGGGTCGGCAAGTCGTTCGGCCCCGGCGACACGGTCGGGTTCACCGTCGAATGCACCGACCAGGCCGCGCCGATGATCGACGCGCCGATCCGCGTCGCCGTGGAGGCCGACGGGAAGGCCATCCGGCCGACCCGCCTGCCCGCGACGACGGACCAGAACGGCAAGGCGTTCGTCGAGCTCACCCTGCCCGCCGGGGTGGACGAGATCAAGCACGCCAGCGTCACGTTCGTCGTCTCGAAGATGAACGGCAACGAGGTGGTGAAGTCCGAGACGCTGGTGAAGTCGGTGCCGCTGGTCACCCGCAAGTTGACCGTCGAGTTCTTCCCCGAAGGCGGCGACCTGATCGCTGGCGTGCCGAACCGCGTCTACTTCCGGGCCACCACGTCCGCCGGGAAAGCGGCCGACATCGTCGGCTGGCTGACCGACGGCACCCGCGACATCCTCCGCGTGAACACCCTGACCGACCCGGACCACCCCGGTGTGAACCAGGGCATGGGCGCGTTCGACTTCACCCCGCAGCCGGGTGTCAAGTACGCCGTCCGCCTGGAAACCCCGACCGGCATCCTGCAACCCCGCGCCGCCGTCGGCCAACCGGCCGTGGCCGCCGGCGTCGGCGGGTGGGCCGCCACCCCGACCGTCGGCTACCAACTGCCCGACGCCAAGGCCGACGGCATCGCCATGACCGTCCCCACCGGCGTCACTCAGTCGGGCGAGCCGATCAAAGTCTCGCTGCACCCGACCGGCAAGACCTCGAAGATGGTGTTCGTCGGGGCGTACTGCCGCGGCCAGCCGATCGCCCACGCGACGGCCACCCTCACCCCCGGTAAGACGGCCGCCGTCACCCTCGACCCCGGCGCGGTGACGCTCGGCGGGGTCACGCGGATCACCGTGTTCGACCTGCCGAACGAGGACGCCCTCGGTCGCGACAACCTGAAACCGCTGGTCGAACGCCTGGTCTACCGGCAGCCCGGTGAGCGGCTGAACCTCGCCTACACCGTCAAGCGGAACGGCAAGGCGCTGGCGAAGGGCGAGTCCCTGACCCCCGGCGCGGCCGTCGAACTGGACATCGCCAGCACCGACGAGAGCGGGGCCGACACGCCCGCCATCCTGTGGGCCGCCGTGGTGAACAACAGCGTCATCGTGGACGCCGACGAGAAGGAGCGGCACAGCCTGCCCACGCACTTCCTGCTCACCGGCGAGGTGCGGAAGGGCGACGAGTTGGAGCACGCCGACTTCCTGCTGACGGACCACCCGAAGGCGGAACAGGGACTCGACCTGCTGTTGGGCACCCAGGGCTGGCGGCGGTTCGCCGAGCAGCCGAACGCCGAGTTCCGCCAGAAAGTGCTGGCCGCCGACGTGCGGGAGCAACTGCAACTGGTGTCGGCCGAGACCGGCCCGATCCCGACCGGCTGGCAGCCGAAGTTCCGCCGCGTGTTCGACGAGTACTGGCCGAAGTACGAGGCGTCGCTGATCGAGCTGGAGTCGGCCGAACAGGCGCAGTGGGAGTACCGCAGGACCGGCAACCCCGAGGAGGATGTCCGGGTGGCGACGGCCCAGTATCAGCAGAAGTTGGCCCAGTTCGGCACCGTCGTCGTGGACCTGGAGGCCTACGACAACGCCCTGCTTCGTCGCGGCCGCGACCTGCCGCTCATCGTCGGCTTCCTGGTGCTGGCCGCCGCCGGGCTATTCGCCGTCCGCGGGTTCCTGCTGACGCCGACCGAGGCCGCCCGCAAGCACCTCGCCGTCGGCGGCGTCGGGATGTTGCTTGTCGCCGCGCTCGTCGCCGGCACCACCCTGGTGAGCGGCGATAACGCCGGCTGGCGGGATTACGCCCGGATCGCGCCCAAGCCGCAGCGAAACGACGGGTTTGTGATGGTCGGCAGCGCCATCCGGCCGACCGGCAACGTCGAAGCCGCCGACCTGGCTATGCCAATGGCCCCGATGGCGGACGGCGCGATGGGGCCCCGCGCCAAACGGGCGGCGGCTGAACGCGGCGCGATGAACGAAGAGCGCTTCGGCGGCGGTGGCGGCTTCCAGGGAGGCGGTGCCGGGGTCGGTGAGGGCGGGATGCCGCAGCGGGACGGATTCCCCGGCCGTGGAATCGGCGGCCGCCGCCCCGCCATCGCCCCCCCAGGCATGCCCGGCCCGGTCCTCGCGCCGCCACCCGGTCCCGGCATGGCTGGTGCCGTGGACCCGGTCGCGGCCCCCCGGCCGGACGAGCCGGCGGACCTGAAGGCCAAAGCCGACCCCGCCAAGGGCATGGACGAGCGAGCGAAGGACGAGGGCC
>JBBRUO010000524.1:0-4666 GCA_038247725.1 Gemmatales bacterium | reverse complement strand
CTCCTGGGGCGGGGGGGCATTCAGCGGAGCGCCCGCATCCTCGCCCCCCTCCGCCGCAGTGATGGAGGCCGGCCCCCCCGCCCCCCCCGCCCCCCCCCCGCGGGGGGGGGGGGGGGGGGGGGGGCCCCCCCCCATTCTTGCGCTGCGAACCCCCTCCCGCCAGGGGAGGGGGGGACAAAACCAAACTCTCTCCCCCAGGCGAGAGGGGAACCAGCGAAGAAGAAATCAAACGAGCATTCCCCACGACGATCCGCGAGCCGCCGGACGTGGCGATCACCCCGCCGCCGGGGACGTTTTCAAAGGACTCCGGCTCCGCGACAGTCAGCCCGCGCTTCTTCGCTTCGGCCAGGATCAGCCGGGCGATGGGGTGTTCGCTCTTCGCTTCCGCGCACGCCGCGACCGCCAGCAACTCGTCCGCACTGACGCCCTCAAGGGGCGTGATATCCCCCAACTCCAACTGGCCTTCGGTCAGGGTGCCGGTCTTGTCGAAGGCGAACGCGGTGACGTTCGCCAGCCGTTCGAGCGCGGCCCCGCTCTTGATCAGGACGCCGGTTCCCGCCAACCTCCCCAGCGCGGCCATGACGGCCGCCGGGGTGGCCAGCACCAGTGGGCACGGGCAGGCCACCACCAGCACCGCCAGCATCGGATAAATGGCGGACCCAGCCAGCGCGGAGGTACTTGACTTTGGCCCGTCGGCCTTCGCCCCGAAGTACAGCAGGCCGAGGTTCACCAAGAATGTGACTGCCGCGAGCGCGAGAACGGCCGGCAGGAAGTAGCGGGCGAGCCGATCGGCTTGCCGTTCCCCGCCGGACTTCTCCTTCAGCGCGGCGGCCGTCAACTCAATGACTTTGCCGGCGACGGTCTGCTTCGCCACCTGCTTCACGTCGAACGTGAGCGACCCGTTTTGCACCACGCACCCGGCCAGCACGGGGTCGCCCGGCCCCTTCTCCACGGGCAGGCTTTCGCCGGTGAGGGCCGCGGTTTCCACGGCACTCCGGCCGTCGAAGACCACCCCGTCGGCGGGGATTCTGCCGCCCGGTTTCACCACCACGCGGTCGCCGGGGATCAGGTCCGCCGTCAGCGTCCGCACTTCCACGCCGTCGCGCAGCACCCAGCAGCGTTGCGGGAACAACTCGGTCAGTTTGCCGAGTGCGCGTTGCGTGCGGTCGAACGTGATCGCTTCCAGGCACTCGCCGACGAGACCGATGAACACCACCTCGGCGGCGACGAGGTACTCGCGGATGAGGATCGCGGCGAGGCAGGCGATGGCGATGGCGAGGTCGGCCCCGATCTTCCCGTCGGCCAGCTTTTCCAGGGACGAGTACAGCACCCGCGCCCCGCCCAACACGGCCGCGATCAGGGCGAACCGCATCCCGAACACGCCGGTGGTCGTCCACGTTGGGACCGCCCAGCCGAGGGACGTGAGCCAGCCGGCCAGTTGCGGCCACAGGTCGGCGACGAGCAGCCCGAACAGCAGGAGCGTGAGCAGGTAGACGGACAGGTTCGACCGCGGGCGGAACGGGCTTTCGGTCGGATCGAATTCGCGGTGCATAAGAGCGACTGGCACCGGGGTGGGTGGGATGCGATATCAGGCTACGGTGTCGCCCGCGCCCGGCAATCAACTTCACGCAGTCTTCAAAGAGGTGCTACGAACGGCGGAAACGTGTGACGGCCGGCGGGTTACTTCTTGGCGTTCAGGGTGAAGGTGAGGAGCGCGCCGAGAATGGCGGTGGTGGTGGCGAAGAAGGCGGAAAGTGCAATCGTGGCGATCAGCCAGACGCGGTTACCCCAGGTGTCTTTCGTTTTCGCCAACTCCGCGATCTGGTGCTTGAGCAGCGCGATTTCCGTTTCGGCGTCCTTCAACTTTGCTGTGTCGTCTTTCCGCGTTGCCAACTCGGCGCGAAGTGTGATTACTTCGCGGATGAACGGTTCCAGTTGAGTGATCTCGGCTCGCAGCACATCGACGTGTTCGCGGAGTCGTGTCAGTTCGATTTCGTGTTCGCCGAGTTTCGTTTCGGTCTGGGTTGCCATTAGGCGGCCTCCCCGTTGGTGTCGTCGGATTCAAAACGGCGACGCCAACGCTGCGCGTCGAGGTTGTCGAGGTGAACCTGAATCAAGTCGCCCCAGAGGTGGGCCACGCGGAACCGCGCGAGAGGTGCGGAGTCCAAATCCAGGGGCGGGAAGTCGGCGAACACTTCACCGAGTTCGTCACGCAGTGTGAGGCGGTCGTGGGTCTCCTCGCGGGGGGTGAGGACGCGGGTCCACTCCGCGCTGACGGTGTCGCCGCGCTTCGGGCCGAGTACCTTCTCAGCCAGGTATGCCGTTGCTTCCTTGATTTGTGGGAACGTATCCGCCAAACGGGTTTCGGGCGAGTAGAAGAACTTCATGACGCATCTCCAGGAATGACCGTTGACATCATACCACGACCGTTCTCCGCTCAAAACTCCGTCCGCCGCAACGCCCGCGCGCCGGCCCGCAGCGGCAGCCAGACGCCGAGAACCGTAGCCGCCAGCCCGACGGGAATGCCGGCGAACGCCCACCCCGGCAACTCGTCCGCGCCGCCCTGGAGCTTCTTCGCCAACGTGGCCGCGTGAATCGGCACGGTCATCGTTCCGACGACGAACAGCAGGAACGCCAGCCCGGCGACCATGTTCACCGTCCCGCCGAACCCGGAGACGATCTTCGACGGGTCCGTCTCGCGGAAGTTCGGCAGGTACGCGCCGAGGCCGACGTTCAGCCCGCTCAGCCCGACCGCCACCGCCAGCGCCGTCAGCAGGTGAATCCCCGTCGTCAGCGGCGGCATGGCGAGCAGTACGTCCCCGACGAGCGTGAGTGTCAGGGCGATGACCGTGGCACCCGTCGCCGAGAACGCGAACTTGCCGAACAGGATTTGCTCCCGCGTCACCGGCGTTAGGCCGAGAATCCAGAACTTCCGCCCTTCCAGGCTGATGAGCGGGAACACGAACCGACTCAGCCCCGCGCACAGCAGGATCGACAGCCCCGCCAGGTTCACCAAACTCAGGACGTATTTGTCCAGCATCCCCAGGTCGCTGCCGTAGTATTGCCGGAAGTTGGACGCCCCCAGCAGTAGCAGCCCGGCGAAGATGAACAGCAGCACCCACTGCGTCGGGTCGCGGCGGAAGGTGCGGAAGTCCTTGACGATCAGCACCCGCGTCGGCTTCGACAGGTAGAACACCAGCCCTTCCATGAGGCGGTCGAGCGGGTTTCCGGCGTACACCTTCTTCCCCCGTCCGCCGCCGGCGATGCGATCGAACCCGGTGCGGTACAGCCGCCGCGCGGCGAACGCGGCCGCGAGGTACGCGAGCAGCCCGTTGCTCCACAACAGCGCCAGCGGGGTCAGCACGTCGGCCGCCTTCTCACGGGTCGCGGCGGTGCGGGTCTCCGGGTCGTCGGGGATCGGCCGGGCGGCGGCCATCACGCTCTCGGTCATCCAGTGGCTCGGCGTCAGCGGGTTCCGCGTCAGGGCGAACTGGTCGAACAGCCCTTCCACGTCGTTCGGCCGGCCGGACGCGAGGGACTTCTTGGCGGCGAGGCTCAGCCGCGTCAGCCAGAACCCGACCACCGCGATGAGGACCACGCCGACCAACAGCAGCACCTGCTTGCGGTTCCGCGGCAGGTACCGCACCATCAGCAGGCACGCCAGCGCCGACACCGACCCCGGCAGCAGCACGAACCCGAACAGCGCGACCGGCAGCAGCGGGTAGTAGTACCACGGCACCCCGGCCACCATGCCGTAGGACACCAGGATCGGCATCCCCAGGACCAGAAACGCCCACGAACTGAAGCCGACGGCGGCGAGGAACTTGGCGGCGAAGATGCGATCCGCCAGCGCCGGCGTGGACAGCAAATACTTCGCTTCCGGCGACGTGAACAAACTGGCGTACAGGATGATGCCGGTGCTGAGCAGCAGCATCGACCCGAGGGTGAAGAACATCAGGTCGAACAGGCTGCCGACGATGATGCCTTTGGCCGGCACGTTGTACCCGAACAGCTCGCCGAACCCGATCCAGCCGACGGCGAACACGAACGCGGCCACCAGCGCGCTACTGAACAGGATCGTGAACAGCCGCACCTTCCCCGTCTTCAGCATGACGCCGAGGGTGTTGCGAATCAGCCGCGACCGCAGCCGACGGAAGACGGCGGCCTGATCGGGAGCGGTCGAGGTGGGCATGGCGGGAGGCAGGATTAAAAGGACGAGGAACGCGGTGGAGAAGTGATAGGATTTGAAGTTCCAGCCGGCGAACGAACCCCGCCAACGCCAGGAGCAGCGGGATAAGCTGAAGCGTTTGGTTGGCGATGGCAAGGTCACGCCGGCCATCACCAAGCAGGTCAAAGCTTTTTACCAGCTTTGCATCGAAGCTCACCGCGCTATCCAGGAGCAGGCCGAAATCGAACAGCCGGTGGTGGTGATCGAGAACGGCATTCGCATCACAAGGTATCCGCCAGTTTTGGCTCGTAGTGTGTTTCCAGAAAAAACGCATGGACTCGAACAGCGGCAGCCACCGTTGACATGCCTGTGCGAGGTGGCCATCATTCCTCCGGCGGCCCGTCGTAGATGTTATCGCCGTAATCGTCGTCATCGATTCGCGACATCCCCACGTCTTCAAGATCGATATGCACGTCATTTTCCTCGAACTCGACGCTT
>JBBRUO010000523.1:0-4677 GCA_038247725.1 Gemmatales bacterium | reverse complement strand
TTGAACACGGCCTCGGGAGCCTGGCAGTACTCGCAGCGGTGGTTCGCCCGCCGAGCCACGACGGCGAAGCAGCGGGTTCATGGCATCTGTCGGACGAAGGCGGCGGCCCGCTCACCGGACGCGCGAAGTTCGGCCGCGACGAGCGATTCCAACTCCGTTTGCTCGGCGGCGGCGACGGTCGTCCCCTCGTCGCGGGCGGACCGCCACCGGGCCATCAGTTCGGCCAACCGCTGTTGCTGGGCGGCCGTGAAGAACCGGTCGGGTGTCATCGGCTGAACCACGACGAGAGCCGGTTCCGCGGCGAAATCCGGGGACAACCCGTCCAGCGCCTCGCCGACAGTCGCGCCGTGGGCGTGCCGGTCGCCCAACGTCGCGCGGTACCGGCGGGGGGGTGTCGTCGGGTCGTCGGGCAAGATAGTGATGGTGGCCATGTCGGAATTGTACCACGGTGCCGGACATCAATGGAGAATCAGCCCGGCTGCCCCAATCGTATTACTTCGCCGGGCTGTTCGCGGCTTCCTCCGCCACAGCCGTCTGAGATGGCGCCACCCTCGGATCGAGCTTTTTCAAGAGGATGATTGGGAGCGTGACCACATCGCCGACGAATGAGAAGGGGAGATCGAAGACGCCAAATAAGTTCCCGTTCCACGTCCAGCGGATGTCGTTCCGTACCCCGCCGAACGGCCGAGGCTCGTACAGCCCACCCGGAGCAATTGCCGGGAGCCTCTTGCCGGCCATGTTCGCCATCGTCCCGCAGCCGGCCACCAGCGGTACCACACATGCCAGCATCGAGAGCAACTGAACCCGCATGACGACCTCCTCGCCGACGAATGGCGAACAAGGGAAGTTCATGCTGTCGAGACGAATCGATGTCAAGTGCGATCCGAAACCGATCCGCATCAACACGGATCGCCATTCCCATGCCCTCACTCCCCGTGCTTGGCTTTCAGCATGGCGTTCAGTTCGTCGATCAGTTCCGGCAACTCGGCGAGGGTGTTCAGGCCGGCGTCGGCCCCGGCTTCGGCGTACCGCTCGTGGACCTCCCCCCGGCGGGACTCCTTCGCGTCGTCCGAAAGGGCGTCCCACTTGGCCTCGCTCAGGCCGACCTCGTTGCTGCTGTCCACGACGCCGACGCTCCACACCCCGGCGTTCTGCCCGTCGGCGATGTCCACCAGCGTATCCCCGACTTTCACGACCGCCGTCGGCGGGTACACGTTCAGCGCCTCCATGCAGCGGTAGATCATCCACGGGGCCGGCCGGCCGGCGGGCACCTCGTCCGCGCAGATGCGGAAGTCCGGCTTGTACCCCTGCTTCTCGGCGGCCGCGTAGCAGGCGTCGGCCGCCTCCTGGAAGTAGCCGGTGCTGCCGGCGATGAGGATGCCGCGCTGACGTAACTCGGCGACACACTCCCGCACGCCGGGGATCAACTCGGCATGCGCCTTCGCGGCGGCCACCTGCATGGGAGTCACGAGGCGATACAGTTCGTCCACGTCCGCTTCCGCCCACGGCCGGCCCTTCGCCGCCTGCCAGCGGTCGCCGATCTCCGGCACTTGTAGCATGGCCCGGATGTGGTCCTTCTTGTGCAGCCCCATCGGGCCGCGGGCTTCGGGCAAACTGACTTCGACGCCGGCCTCGGCGAACGCGGCGACGAACGCCCCGGTCGGGGCCTGGCAGCCGAAGTCCAGCACCGTGCCGGCCCAGTCCAGGATGACGAGTTTGATCTGCGTGGGGTTAGCCGACAAGGCAGGCCTCCAGGTGCGGGCGGTAGTGGTCGAACGGCGGCGTCGGCAGGCGCGGGACTTTCGCCTCGTCGTCGCGCCGCCGCAGGGCGACGGCCGCGCGGTGGTGCGGGTTCGCCTCGAACTCCCGAACTTCCGCCGCGGACATCGGCCCGCCTTGCAACTTCAGGCTGACGACCGACGGCGGGGATAACGTACCGAAGTAGCCGGGGGCGGTGGCGCACAAATATCGTTTGGCGGCGACGTGCCGGCGGATCGGCTCCGTCACCTCCGGCGGCAGGTGCTTGCTCAGGAACCGCAGGCCGAGTTCCTCGTGCTTGTCGTCCACCCCGTGCTCGGCGCAGTCGTCGCCCAGGGCGTGCAGCAGGTGGCCGATGTCGTGTAGCAGCACGGCGGCGATGTCCGCGCTCGTCGCGCCGGCCTGTTCCGCCAGGAGCGCGCCTTGCAGCGCGTGTTCCAGTTGCGTGACGGCTTCGCCGCCGTACTGCTCACTCCCGCGGGTGGCGAACAGGGACGCGATCTTGTCAATGAATTCGGCGCGGGTCATCACAGCGGCACCGGGTGGGTGGTGGCGAACTTCTCGGCCAGCCCGAAGGCCAGCGTCATGCCGGCCCCGCCGGGGGAACCGAACAGGTGGCAGTTCGGCTGCGGCTCGGCGGTGAACTGCGGCAGCGTCGGGTGCTTGGTGTAGACCCCGTGCCAGCGGCGAGCGACGGCCCAGTCGGGCAGGTTCACCATCGTCCGCAGGTACTTCAGGATCAGCTCGTCGATGTCGGCCTTGTCGAAGATCGACATGTCCGCGTCGTACTCGTGCGAGTCGCCGATGACGACCTCGCCGAGTTCGTTCTGCGACGCCATGACGTGGATGCCGTAGGCGGCGTACGCCGGGTATTGCGCGGCGATGCGGGCCTTCAACTTGGCCAAAGACCCGGCCACCTCGAATGACTTGTAGTGCGCCAGCGTCAGCCCGCCGGCGACATGCGGGCCGAGCCGCCAGTCCTTCGGTTGCGGGCCGGTGGCCATCATCTGCAGTTTGCAACGGGTCTGCCCGGACTGGGCGTACACGGCCGGGAACAGCGTCTCGAAGTCGGCCCCGCCGCACACCACTGCCCGGCGGACGGTCCATGTCTCGCCAGTCGCGGTCCGAACACGCGGCATGTCGATGCCGGTGACGGTGGTGCCGAACCGGAGCGTGACGGACGGGAACTTCTCGGCGAGGAACTTTGGCAGCGTGGCGATCGCCTGCCGCGGATCGACGCACAACTCGGTCGGGCTGGAAAGGACGCCGTGCAGTCGATCCGAGTGGAGCGCCGGGAATCGCTTCACGGCGTCGGCGGGTTCCAGGAGTTCGCAGGCGATGCCGAGCTTCGGCGCGGCGGCGGCGAAGTCGGCGATGACGGCCAACTCGTCCGGCTCGTGGGCGGTGTGGACGGCCCCGCATTCGCTCACCCACAGGCCGGCAGCATCCCGCAGTTCCAGCCACTTCGCCCGGCTCCGCATGGCCGCTTCGTACCGCTCGCCGGGCGGCTGGCCGATGGGCCACACCATGCCGAAGTTGCGGACGGACGCCATTTGCGCCGTGGTGCCCCGCTCGAACAGTACGACGGAATGGCCCCGCCGCGCGGTTTCCCAGGCGTGCGCGATCCCCACGATGCCGCCGCCAATCACCGCCACGTCCGCCCGATTCATGTCGAAGCTCGGTATTGTGAGGATTGCCCGCGATCATCGCGTTCGCGTGGGTGATTCAAGACCTCACCCCCCGGCCCCCTCTCCGTCCCGGAGAGGGGGTGTTCAAACTGAAGAGGTTGCCGACCATCCGTGTTTCGGGCTAGGTTTTCCAGGGTGGTTCCAGACCGCCGTGTAAAACGCCCTCCACCGGTGCGAGTTAAACACCCCCTCTCCAGGACGGAGAGGGGGACGGGGGGTGAGGTCTTCCGAACCTACTTCTTCAACTCCCACTGGTCGAACAGGCGGCCCTCGTCGTCGAACACGCGGCACTCCAGTTGCCCGCCGTGGACGGTGAAGTAGCAGCAGTGGAACGTCACGCGGCCCTGCTTCTTGAAGAACGCCGGCACCGGGTCGAAGTCCTCCAGGTTGCCGCCGCCGCCTCCGGAGGTGACGTGGACGACGCCCGTCGGGTCCACTTTGCCGCCGCGGATCGGGTGCGTCCGCTCATACAGATGGATGTGGCCGTTCAGCACCAGGTCCACGTTATGTTTCTCATACAGCGGGATCAGCCCCTTGTGCTTGAGCGCGCCGAACGTGGTGTTGCCCTTCCAGGTGTTGCCGTAGTCGTCCGAGTCCGACGAGTAACACGGGTGGTGGTGGTAACACACCTTCCATTTGGCGGTGGACTTGGCCAGCGCCGCCGCCAGCCACTTGTATTGTTCGGTGTCCTCGGCCACGCTCTTGTTGGTATCCAGGACGAAGAACTCGGCGTTGCCATATGTATACGAATAGTAATACTCCGGCTTCGGCAGGCTGAAGTATTTATAGTAGTGGGCGTGGTTCTTCTCGTGGTTGCCCAGGCACGGGTAGATCGGCACGCGGGCCAGCAGTTCCTCGCACGACTTGAACAGGTCGCCCGTCCACTGCCACTTCTGCTCGCCGTCGTTCACCACGTCGCCGACGTGGATGACGAAGTTCGGCCGCCGCTCCCACATGATCTTGGCCACGCGGGACGTGGCGGCCGGGTTCCGCTGGGTGTCGCCGATGACGCAGAACGAGTAGGCGTCGCTCTCCCCGACGGCGGTGGCGAACGTCAGCGGCTTGCTCGTCACGGTCTTCCCGTCGGCGGTGGTGCAGGTCATCTGGTAGAAGTATTTGGTGTTCGGCTGGAGGTTCGCCAGCGGGATTTCGTGCATCGTGTCCGCTTTGGCGGATTTGGCGACTTCCTTCGGCGGGAAGGTGGTGCCGTACTTCACCTCGCAATCGGTGT
>JBBRUO010000522.1:0-4682 GCA_038247725.1 Gemmatales bacterium | reverse complement strand
GGGTCCGCACGTGGAACGGGATCGGCCGTGGTACGGGACGAAGGCGGGGGTGACGTTCGCCGACAAGCTGTCGGCGTTGCGGTTGCGACAGTGGGACCAGTACATTTAGCGGGAGTTGGCCGGCGGACGAACTCCCGTGGAATTGCTAAACACCTTAACGCACCAACTCGCCGCCGTCCGGTAAGTCCGAAACACGAGTATGAGGACGCCTCGAAAACAGTGGTGTGCAACGGTTGCCGGACATGACCCATCGCCGTGTGGGCGCTAAATTCACCCGAAATCGCGGCATCATAACAAGAAAGAGATCCGCGAGCCTTTGCCTCTCGCAGGCTCCACTGCGTCCGCAAGCACCACGATGGAGATTCGATTGGGATCGTAGTAGAGATTTTTCGGCGGGGCTGCATTGACGACCTCGGGAGTCCTGGTACGGTGGAATTGGTGATCGAACCGGCTGGGCGGTCTGCATCCCCCGTTCCGTCCGATGGCGATATTCGGCCGAGGCTGTTTGACCGCTGATAAGCTCCCGTTGATGCGTTGAAGGGTGGAACCAAGCCTTCTCGTGACGCCGTCGTGTCACTGAACGTGCCGACTTCACAAGGATGAAAACGAGAGGTGTGCCATCCCGGCCGCCGGCCTCGGAACGAGTCGCGTCCGCTGACCGCTGCCCATCGCGCATTCGAGGAGCCCCCGTGTTCACGAGTGTTTCACCTGAAGTGTCCAACGCATACCCCGCGGAGGCGATCCGGTTCGCTCGCGACGAGGCCGCGCGGGACGCCGACGACGTAGCAGCCTTCCTGGCCGGCACCGGGCTGGCACCGCCGCGGGGAGCGACCCGCCCGTTCCCGCCCGGCACCCTGCTCGACCTGGCGGCGTTCGTGCGAGTGCGTCGGTGGGAGGCGGCCGGGCACACGGCCCACACCGAGGCCGGTCTTCCGACCGCGGATGCGATCCTGCGGCACGTCCACGGTGGTCTCCTGGCCGCCGCGACGAACGCGGTAGCCGTCCCTGACGGCGCGTACCACCGGGCCGTGTGGGCCTTGGCGGTTGATCGGTTCGCGTGGGCCGCCCGAACGGAGCTCGACGCCGACGTGGCGCTGGACACCGAGGGCGAGGACGAGTTGGTGGAGGCGCTGGCGCGGTTCCTGTGGGCTCACCGGCAAGTCGCACCAATCCTTGATCAGGAGGCCGCCCCATGACGACGCGACCGCAGAAGGGCCGCGGCCTGTTCTACCACCGCGACTCGGAAGCGCACTCGGAGTTGGTCCCGCCGCAGTACGTCGAGTGGGCGAGGGGCGAAGCCACCCGGCTGGGCGTCGCGTTCGGCGGCACGGCGGCAGCGATCAGCCGGATGATCGCCGACGGGCGTTCCGTCGATGGCGACCTGTACCTCGATTTCGGGGTGCCCGGCAATCAGCTCAGCCGACCGGGCTTCGACCGGTTCCGCGAGCGGGCCCTCTCCGACCAGACCGTGTCGCACCTGTTCGTCAGCAAGCGGGACCGGCTCGGCCGTCCGGACAACCCGCTCGACAGCATGACGATCGAGTACCAACTGAGGTCGGCCGGGCTGGGGATCGTGCTGATGGGTGGGAAGGTCCTGCCCGCCGTCGCGCCGGGCGAGCGGATCGACTTGGCCGACCTGCTGACCAGCATGATCGAGTACGACTCGTCCGGCCGGTTCCGCCGCGACCTGGCGGAGAAGCTGATCCACGCCAAGATCCGACTCGCCCGGAGCGGGTTCTCGATCGGCGGCGAGCCGCCGTACGGGTTCCGCCGGTGGCTGTGCGGCGCGGACGGCTCGCGGAAGCGTCAACTGGAAGAACACGAGGTCGTCAAGTTGCCCGATCACCACGTGGTGTGGCTGCCGACCGCGACGGCGGAGTTGGCCGTCGTCCGACGGATCCTGGACCTGATCGAGACCACCCCGGCGGCGCGGATCGCACGGATCCTCAACGGTGAAGAAATCCCCTCTCCGAAAGCCGGACGGACGCGAACGCGAAACGGTGTGAAGTTTGTGGTGAGCGGCCAGTGGACCCAAAACACGGTTCGCCACATCGCCCGGCACCCGATCCTGATCGCGGTTCTCGAGTACGGCCGTCGGTCGGAAGGCGACCAACAGCGGATGACTCAGGCCGGCCCGCGGCCGCTCAACGCGGGGGACTACCACCCGGACGGCTCGTTACGGACCGTGGCCAACTCGGATGACGAGGTGATCCGTACGGCGACTTCGAGATTCGAGCCGGTGGTGACCCCGGAGAAACTCGACCGTGTCCGGACGATTCTCGCCAGTCGCGGCCAAACCCGCAAGGGGACGGCGCGGACCCGTGGTCAGACGCCGAACTCTCTCGGCGGGCGGATCTTCGACCTGGGTTGTGGTTGGCCGATGTACCGCTACGCGAAAAAGAAGAAGTGGTGCTACGCGTGCGGCCTGTACCAGAACTCGGAAGCGAAGTGCTGCTCTCACAACATGGTGTCGGGCGAGTCGGCGTCGAGGTTCGTCCTCGCCTGCCTCTGCCAGCGCGTGCTGAATCCGTCCACGCTGGCGAAGTTGAAGGCGCGGCTGAGCGAGTTGGCGACCGTCGAACAGGGGGAGGATCCAACGCGACGGCAGTCGGAGGCCGATCGGGCCGAACTCACGGTCGTCCGCCGGAAAGTTCAGAAGGCCGCAGAGAATCTGGCGCTGTCCGAAACGCCGGAAGAACGCGAAGCCGTGGCGAGGGTGTTCCGCGAATTGAAGGCGCAGGAAGTACAACTGGAACAACGGGTCGCGACTCACCGCCCTGTCTCCCCGTCCGTCGATCCGCAGCGACAGGTCGAAGCGGCCCTTGACACCCTGAATAAATTGATGGAGTCGGCGGCGACTGGTACCGCGGACTGGGCGGTGGTCGGCACCGTATTCGCCCAGGCGAACGCTAAACTGTATCTGCGTTTTGCCCAGCGGGTCAAAGGCCGCCAGACGCACAATGTTCCGGCGAGCGGCGTGGTAACGTTCGGTTCTACGACGCCGCCAGGGCCACTATACACGGGACCGACTGATCGGGTCATCATCCGCAAGATGCTGGCCGATGGCAAACCGGTCACCGCGGCCTCAGGGGATAGTCCTCTGGGACACTCCGATGGCGGGCAGGATGTGTCAGGGTCAGCAAATGTGCAACGCGGCACCAGAAGTTGCACCTGACTGCGGCGGCATCACGTGAATTCAGGGATCAATGTCTCACCGGCCGCCGAAGCAGGTGAACTCGCCGTTCGGCCGCGCGGAGGCGGAGGGTGGCGATGCTACGACGTCTAGCGGACTCAGTCGCGGCCGTCACCGAGTACGGCATTGACATGTTGATCCGACTCACCGGCCGGACCGCCGGACCGGCCTCCCACCCGTGGTTGGCGGTTCCGGTCGGCACGGGTAACCGTATCGGACCAGACTATTACGCCCGGCTGGCGGCGGCCGAGGGTCTGGAGGTCCGCTGCCAACCGGGGGATGGGCTGCTCCCGTCGTTTGCTGCCCTTCGCGGGCCGGGGTTCGACCCGGACCGGGTCCACCCGGCCATCGCCGCCTTTTACGAGCGGACAGCCGAGCACCGGCTGGAGGCGTGGAGCCATGCTCCGGCCCTCACCCGGATGTTCCTGTGGTGGTTGGTGGCCCTAGTCAGTCGGCGGATGGACCAGTTCAACTTCCCCCTGTCCCCGCTCGACATGGCCGGCGGGATGACCAGCGAGGTGCTGCCGCTGATCGACCCGGCGACCGGGGGGCGGGTGTACACCGGCTGGCTGCGGCGGTCGGCCAGGACTGGACGGGTGATTTACGCTGGGCTGTATGCCGTAGGCCGACTGCCGGCAGACCCGGCCCCATGCGTGCAGGTGAGCTTTCCAGTACCCCGGGGCAGCGTGCTGGTGTTCCTCCGCCCGGAGAACGGCCCGGACGGGACGTGCCGGTTAGTGTCCGACGGGGACGGGTTCGGCGGGACCGGGTACTACCGTCTGGTGGCCCGCGGGCCGGAGCGGTGGGCGGTCCGCCACTTCCGCACCTTGCGGGAGGTATTCCACCTGTACCTCGACCCGGCCGGGGTGCTCCGCACCGACCACGATGTCCGGTTCCTCGGCCTGCTGGTGGTCCGGCTGCATTACAAGATCGTGCCGGTCACCGCTCAGACGCCGCCTTAGGAACTTCCCCCTCGGCTGACGGGGGTTGACCGCCTGCGCTCCGCCTTTTCCGGCCACCGGCGCAGGCCGTCGCCATCGTCCCGGAAGCCCTCCGCGACCCCGCGTCCGCCGGTGTGAGTGCCCCTCACCGTGTGGTTGATGTCCCCGATTCGCCCGCCGTCACGCCGACAGCGGAGTCGCGTCCAACACCGCCGGCTCCGCCACCGCGTCCGCCTTCTTCGTCACCTCGAACCCCAACTCCTTCGCCCGACGGTGCAACTGCTTCTCCAACTTCTCCCGCACCTGCTCCGCGTACGCTTCTTCGTCCCGCTTCATGTACGCCACCCCGTAACGCACCATGTTATACACGATCCGCGCCAGCTTGTGCGCCGTCGCCGTGGTTGCCGCGCGAACTCCGCCGACCTTCCGCTCCCCGATCCTCAGCGGTCGGAGGGGATGTCGGCCTCTTCCTTCCGGGCCTCCTCCTCCGGCGGGCGGGCGTCACTGGGCAGGCCGGCGAGTTTGCCCGAAGGCGGCGGCGAGGTGCC
>JBBRUO010000521.1:0-4710 GCA_038247725.1 Gemmatales bacterium | reverse complement strand
GCGCCCGGCAAGACCGCCCGCCCGCACCCGGCCCTGAAGACCCGCCACGAGGTCACCCGCATGGCCGCGGACTTCGACCGCGCGGCGGACCGGTGGGACGCCGTGCAAGCCTTCCTCCGCGACCAGTTCGCGCGGTGACGGCGGGCCGCGCCCTCGTCCCGCCAATGCCTCACTTCCGCAGCCGCTTCTTCATCTCGTTCGCCGTGTCCACGAACTTCGGGTCGCCGGCCAGGTTCTTCTCTTCCTTCGGGTCGGTGGCGTACTCGAACAGTTGCACCCCCTGCTCGCCGCCGTCGCCCCACTCGGTGTAGCGGTGCGTCTCGGTGCGGACGCTCCGACCCATGACCGTCGCGTTTTTGCCGCCGCCGCGCCGCGTCTGAGTGTACGCCGGCCGGTCCCACTTGGCCGCCGGGTCGTTCAAGAGCGGTTTCAAACTGGCCCCGTCCGTCTTCGGCGGGGTCAGCCCGCACAACTCGGCCAGCGTGGCGTGCAGGTCCGTCAGTTCCACCGGCCGCCCGCACGCCGTCCCGTGGGCCGTCCCGCGCGGGTCGGCGATGACCAGCGGCACCCGGCACGAGTTCTCGAACAGGCTCTGCTTCTGCCACAGCCCGTGTTCGCCCAGGTGATACCCGTGGTCGGACAGGAACACCACGACGGTGTTGTCGGTCAACTTCTGCTTCTCCAACTCGTCCAGCACCTTGCCGAGTTGCGCGTCCATGAACGAGACGCTGGCGAAGTACGCCTGCCGGGCCAGCTTCCGCTGCTCGTCGGTCATGCGATCCTGTTCCGGTTTGGAACTGGCGAACGCCGGGGCGGGGCCGGCGGCGCGGTGGCCGTCCGGCACCATCGGCAGCGAGTCACCGGTCGTCGGGTACATCTCGAAGTACTTCTTCGGCGCGACGTAAGGGGTGTGCGGGCGGAAGAAGCCGCAGGCGAGGAAGAACGGCTTGTCCCTGTTCGCGGCGAGTAGTTTCACCACCTCGGCCGCGATCTTGCCGTCGGTCTGCTCCTCGTCGGTGCCGTCGGCGGCCAGCCAACTGACGGTGCCGCCGAACCGGGCCGACCCCTTCCCCTTCGGGTTCAGCGAGAAAATCTTGTCCTCGTCGTCCTTGTCGCGGCCCTTCGGGTTGACCACTTTGTCCCACGACGGCGGGTCGTCCAGGCCGTCCGTGCCGATCTGCCCCGGTACGCCGTAGTGGTACAGCTTGCCGACGCGGACGGCCGTGTACCCGGCCTTGCGGAACGTCTGCGGGAGGGTCTGCACGTCCGGCACGGTCTTGCGAATCTGCGTGGCGTTCTCGTAAATCCTCAGCGTGTCCGGCCGCAGCCCGGTAAGGAACGACGCGCGACTCGGGTTGCACAGCGGGTACTGGCAGTACGCCTTGTCGAACCGCACCCCGCGCTTGGCCAGCTTGTCGATGTTCGGCGTCTTCACTCGCGGGTCGCCGTAGCAGCCGATCACGTTGCACAGGTCATCGGAGACGATGAACAGGACGTTCATTTTCGGCGCGTCCGCCGCGAACAGGGGGGCGGCCGTGAATAACGTCAGGAGGGAGAGAAGGCGCATCGGGAGTTCCTCACTTCGTCGGGGGAGAGTTGGCCTTCCAGCCGTCGGCCAGAAGTTTGGCGTGCCGCGCGACGACGGCCTTGTTCGCGGGGGCGGCGGCGACGTTCGTGTCCTCGTTCGGGTCGGTCGTGTGGTCGTACAACTCGCGGGCGACGACGTCGGTGCCGTCCCGCTTCCGCCACTCGACGTACCGGTAGCGGTCGGTGCGGACGGCGTACCCCATCAGTTGGCCGACGCCTTTGCCGCCGCCGCGCGGGTACTGGCTGAAGGCGGCCGCCTTCCACGGCGTCGTCGGGGCGTCGAGCAGCGGGGCGAAGCTGAACCCTTCCACGCCGTCGGCCTGGGGCAACCCGCACACGTCCACCAGCGTCGGGAAGATGTCCACGAACTCGACCAGCGCGTCGGACCGCTTCCCTTTCACCTTCTGGCCGGGCAGGCTCATCACCAGCGCGGCGCGGGCGGCCTTCTCGTAGTTGGTGTGCTTGCACCACATGCCGTGGTCGCCCAGGTGCCAACCGTGGTCGCCCCACAGGATCACCGCCGTGTCGTCGGCGAACCCTTCCTTCTCCAGGGCGTCGAGCACGCGGCCGAGCTGGGCGTCCATGTAGCTGACGGCGGCGTAGTAGCCGTGGACGAGCGTCCGGGTTTGCTCCTTCGACAGCAGTCCGGACTTGGGGATGTCGTGGTACGCCCGCAACTCGCCGCCGAACTGCGGGGCGAACTTCGGCGCGTCCGTCGGCGGGTCCAGTTTGTCCGGCATCGGCAGCGTCGCCGGGTCGTACAGGTCCCAATACTTCTTCGGCGCGACGAACGGCAGGTGCGGCTTGGCGAACCCGACCGCCAGGAAGAACGGCTCCGCCTGGCCCTTCCGCTCGTGCAGAATTTCGACGGCCCGGCTGGCGGTCCAGCCGTCGTTGAGGAAGTCGTCGGCCACGTCCGGCGCTTCCACCGGCAGCCCGCGGACCCGCGACACGTCGCCGCCGTCGGCCTTCACCTTGGCTTTCAATTCGGCCATTAGTTTCAACCCGTCCGGGCCGAAGTTCTTGCCTGCGGTCCGCTCCCACGGCACGCTCCACGACGGCTTGTCGTCGTACCCGCCGTGGTAGATCTTCCCGACACCGCGGACGGAATACCCGTTCTTCTTGAAGTGTTGCGGCAGGGTGACGACATCCGGCAGCGCCGTGCGGAAGTGCGTGACGAGGTCCCACACCTTGGTGGTGTCGGGTCGGCGACCGGTCATCAGCGAGCTGCGCGACGGGCTGCACACCGCCTGCTGGCAGTAGGCCCGCGTGAACACCGTGCCGCGCTTGGCGAGGCGGTCGATGTTCGGCGTCTTGGCGTGCGGGTCGCCGGCGCAGGCGAGGGCCGGCTTCAGGTCATCGGCGGCCACGAACAACACGTTCGTCTTCTTCGCGTCGGCGGCGAACAGCGGCGTCGCCGCGACAGCCAGCAGGAGGGAGAGGAGGCGCATGGGGGTCTCCGGGGCGAGCGGGGATCGGCGACCGGGTTCGCGTCGGACGTGTCACGCGCGTCGCCCGTCGCGGTCCCCGTCTCGGCGGATAATGTATGCCGCCCGGCGTGCCCGTGGCGTCGCGCGGAGTCGGTCGCGCAAAGTGGGGTTGTCCGTTTTTCCGGGTCCGAGTTACCATCCCGCCCGTCGGGTTGGCCGTGGAACAGCCAGCCGGATCGCCCGCCGCTCAGGACCGGAACCCGGAGCGGTGGGTGCAGGGGCCTCGGAACAGGCCCCCCGGAGAAGAGGTGTCGAACTCCGGCCGCGCCAACATTCACCTTGCGCACGCACACCCGCGCACGGCGGCGGCCCGCTCGCACCATCCGGTCGGAACTTAATCACGGGCGACGAACGTCCCCCGCCGCGGCCGCGCTCATGGCGGTCCCGCGCCGGGTGCCGGGCTGTCGCCCACCGACACACCACACAGTGGGCGCGCGCGCATGGACGTGAAACGCGGACCGATTCTTTTTCGTTGTGACGCCACCCCGGAGCAGGGGTACGAGCCGTTCTACCAGTGCCTGTCGCTGGCCGCCTCGATGCAGCGGCGGCGGCGGGGGACGCACTTCCTCAGCTACCTGGAGCCGCTGTCGCTGGCGACGAACATTCACCGGGGGAACAACGACTGGGCGGCGGCCGAGTCCGTCGTCGGCGGCCCCGGCGACCTGGACGCGACCCTCCGCGAGGTGCGGAAACAGACCCCGTCGGCCGTCATCGTGGCCGCCCCGAACGTGACCGAAGAGTACCTCGACGCGCTGTCCGCCACCGGCACCCGCGTGGTGTGCATCGACAGTCACGCCGGGCTCCGATTCCCGAACAAGATCGTCGTCAACCCGTTCCTCGCGCCGCGGGCGAAGGCGTATCAGGTGGCCCCCGGCACGCAACTGCTACTGGGGGCGAAGTACGCCATCGTGCGGAGCCTGTTCCGCCGCCAGCGGACCATCCGCTCGCAGGAGCAGCCCGGCGGGTTTCGCGCCTTGGTCGCGTTCGGCGACGACGACACCGGGGACCAGACCCTCGTCCGCACCCAGCAACTGCTGGAGATGCCGAAGGTGGACAAGGTCAGCGTCTGCCTCCGCAGCCACCACCACCGGTACGACGAGCTGAAGGACTTCGCCGCCGATTCCAAAGGCCGCGTGGAGATCGTCATCGAGCCGAAGGAACTGATGACGCGACTGGTGCGGGCGCACTTCGCGGTGACCAGTGGCGACACCTGGGCGATGGAGTTGTGCTGTGTCGGCATCCCGCAACTGACGCTGCCCACCCAGCCGGCCCACGTGTGGAACGCCAAGCGGCTGGACGACGAGGGGGCCGGCACGTTCCTCGGTGAGGCGGCCGACGTCACCACCGAGCAGTTGGCCGAAGCCGTCGCCATCGTGCTGGACGACCCGATGGAGCGGCGGGGGATGACCCGCTGCGGGCGGAACCTGATCGACGGCCGCGGCGGCGACCGCATCGTCAACGGGATGGAGATCGTCCTCCACACCGGCCGGACGGAGACCGCGCCGATGGCCGTCCCCCCGCTCCGCATCGCGGCGTGAGGTCGGCGAGCCGCGCTCGGCGTGGGCGCACCGCGCACCCGGGACGACGGGGTCCCGCGCGGCCCCGCCGAGCGAGCGTCCGGGGGGGGGCCCAG
>JBBRUO010000520.1:0-4725 GCA_038247725.1 Gemmatales bacterium | reverse complement strand
GCGATCGTTCGCGCCTTCGAAGTTGAACACACGACGGCTGTCTATTCCGGAATCCTACGGATGGCCGACTTGCTGGCGTTGCAGCCCAACATGGACATCAAACTTCACATCGTCGCGCCCGAAGCCAGAAAGGGCAAGGTGATGGGAGAGATCCAAAGGCCTGTCTTTTCACTTCTTGAGAGGGGGCCGCTGGCCGACTACTGCACGTTCTTGCCGTACAGCAGCCTCCGCGAATTAGCAGATCTCAAGCATCTGCAACACCTTTCCCACGATGTCCTTGAAGAATATGCTGAAGGGCCGGAGTGAGATTCTGTCGCCCCTCCGGGGCTTGGGGTGGTTGGGTTTGCGGACCTGGGGTTCGGTCGCTTCGCTCCGTCACCCCAGGCTACAGGCGGTCGCCGCTCCGCGGCTGCCAAGAATTGGCTTCACCCCCTGTCCGCCATCCACTGCGCGATGTCCGCTGTCATCAGGCCGGTGTTGTCCATGCGGGGCACCTTGTTTTGCCCGCCGGCTTTACCGCGCGAGGCCATCCAGCGGCCGAACCCGCCGGCCGGCACCGCCCGCACCACCGGCTTTTTCATCGTCAAATCCTTCAGGCGGTGCGCGTCGTAGTCCTCGTTCAGCCGGCACAGCTCCCGGTCGATGATCTCTGCGAACCGCCCCAAGTCCGCCGGCGGTTGGCCCCGGAACTCGATCAAATACAGGTGGTGGCCGGGCTGTTTAGTGTCGGTCGGGAACACCGGGCCGACGTGGTGGTCCTCAGTCAGCACCCCGCATTCGCCAGCCGCTTTCGCAACCGCCTTCTCCACTTCCTCCTCAATCAGGTGTTCGCCGAAGGCGCTCAGGAAGTTCTTCGTCCGCCCGGTGAATCGCAACAGCGGCGGGTTGCGGCTCTCGAACCGCACGGTGTCGCCGAGCAGGTAACTCCAGATGCCGGAGCAACTGGTGATGAGCACCGCGTACACGGCCCCGACTTCCAGGTTCGCCAGCGTGTGACGGGTCGGCCGGTCGGTCTTCAGTTTGCCGTTCTCGAAGTACTCCATCGGCACGAACTCGAAGAACACGTCGTGGTCCGGCACCACGCGGAGCAGGTTCGAGCGGAAGTCTTGCGTGGCGATGAACGCCTCGGACGCCGGGTAAACCTCGCAGAACTTCACCTCGTCCGAACCGATGACCTCGCGGAAGGTGTTCTTGAACGAGTCGAACTTCGTCCCGCCGTGGATGATGACCTTCAACTGCGGCCACACGTCGATGAGCTTCGTCTTGCCGGCCGCTTTCAGCACCGAATCGAACAGCTTCAGCATCCACGACGGCACCCCGGAGACGGCCGTGATCGGCTCGTGGATGGAAATCTCGGAGAGCTTCGCCAACTTCTCTTCCCAGTTGGACAGCAGGCTGAGTTCGAGCGACGGGAAGACGTATGGCCGCACGGCGTCGGTGATTTCCTTGGCGGCGATGCCGGACAGGTCGCCGGCGAAGCTGCCGTCCGACTGCGGGCGGAAGACGGTGCTGCCGCCGAGGAAGAAGAACTTGCCGGCGAAGGTGTCCGCGTGCGGGTAGGCGTCGCGGAAGAACGCCATCGTGGTGAACGCCGCCTTGCGGTTGGACTTCACCATCTCGTGGGTGACGGGGATGTACTTGGTGGCCCCGCTGGTGGTGCCGGAACTGAGCGCGAAGTACGGCGTCCGGCCGGGCCAGGTGGCGTTGAAGCTGGCCTCCGGGTAGCGGCCGTCCGCGTTCCAGTATTCGGCCCAGAACTGCTCGTACTCGCGCACCGGCACCCGCTTCTGATAATCGGCGACGGTGCGGAGGAAGCGGAAGTCGTGGTCTTTGCCGAAGCGGGTGTTCTGGGCGAAGCGGATCAGCTTGCGCAGCACGACCTCTTGCGCCTGGCCGGCGTCGAGGGCGTCGAGTTGCCGGACGCGGTGCCGGGCGGCCCGCACGAACGCGGCGTCGGCGATCCGGCGGACGAGCCGCGACCCGGCAATCGGGGCCAGCCACTTGGTACCCATGTCCGCGATCTCCATCGGGTGGAAAGCGTCAGTTTATGGAGGCTTCGGGCGGCGCGGATTTTCGACAACCGGCATCGCGGCACCGTGCGAAGGGCGTTAGTCTATTTCGTTGTTAATCGTCCGAGCGTCTTCCCCCCGGAGACCCGCCATGAAAGTGTTCACCGCCGTCCGCCCGCTGCTGCACCTGTTCGCCTACTACCCGCTGCTGCTGCTCATGGTGGCTGGGCTGCTGACGCTCGTGTGTGGGGGCTTCCTGGCCGAGTACGACGCCTTCCATCAGGTGTGGCACGAGTCGCCGATCACTGGCGTCACCAACGGCCTGTTGGTGGCGTTCATCCTCGGGCTGGTGACGATGTCCGTGCGGTTGGCTGACGACCACGCGGCGAAGAAGTCCGGCGGCCACACGCTTCCGGACTGGAGTTACCGGGTGTCGTGGGGGTTGCTGCTGATCGTGGCCGCCTCGCCGATGGCGTGGAAGCGGACGATCCCGCTCGACGGGGTGCCCGACTTCCCCGCTTGGCGGTGGTGGTTCCCGGCCGGGCTGGCGGCGATGGCGGCGGTGTACTTCGTCGGCCTGCGGCTGTTCCCCAAAACGCTACGGTCCACGCCGCGGGCCGGTGCGGGGGTGCTGGCCGGGTTGGGCGTCGGGTACGCGGGCATGCTCGCCGTCCACACCTTCATCCCCGACGCCTACTGCCCGTACTTCACGGCGTCGGTGTCGTTCCTGCTGCTGCTGGCGTTCGTCACGGCCGGAGTCGGGGCGGTGACGTACCTGACCCTGAACCGGTCGCGGTGGCTGTACCCGGCCCTGTTGGCGGTGGTGGTGCTGCCGTTCCTGTTCCCGCAGAACCAGATCGAGAACCGGCTGCCGAACATGACCGACGCGGCCACCGGCCGGAGCTACTACGACACCCCGGCGCGGCTGGCCGCGTACCCGCTGCCGCCGGCCTCGGTCCCGGCCGAGTTGCCCGACACCGACTCGCTGGTGCAGTGGAACGAGCGGATGAAGGACGAGTTCGGGTCGCCGCAACCGCTGGTCATCGTGACGTGCAGCGGCGGGGCGTCGGCGTCGGCCATTTACACCGCCGACGTGCTGTTCACGCTGGAGACGTACTGCCCCGGCTTCTCGAAGCGGATCCGCCTGGTCACCGGTGCGTCGGGCGGGATGCTCGGGGCGGCGTACTTCGTCAGCCAACTGCGGGACGGCGGGCGGATCGCGGCCGCCCACGCCAGCGCCGAGTACCGGGCGTACTTGGAGTTGCTCCGCCGGCGGGTGTCGCCGACGGACCCGAAGTTCGTCGATGCCGAGACCACGTACCGGGGCGTGATGGCCGGCATCCGGGACGACTTCTTCAAGGGGTTGGAAGCCGATTTCCTCGGCCCGCTGGTGCAGAAGTGGGTCCACAAGGACATCCCACTGTCGCCGTTCGGCCTCCTCAGCCGGGTGGACGCGCGGTTCGGCCAAACCGCCAACGACCGCGGGGCGGCACTGGAACGGGCGTGGGCGGCTCACCAATCAACCGACGCCAACCCGGCACTCGACGTGCCGTTCCGCGCCCTCCAGGCCGAGGAGATGGCGGGCACGCTGCCGTCGCTGGTGTTCACACCGATGATGGTCGAGGACGGCCGCCAGCTCATCGTCAGCAACCTGGACCTGGGGTACATGGTGGAGACGGGGAAGCGGCCGGACGTGACGGCCGGAAAGCCCGACGCTTTCTCTTACATGGCCGTGGAGTTCGCCAAACTGTTCCCGAACGCGGCCGATTTCAAGCTGAGCACGGCGGTGCGGATGAACGCCTCGTTCCCGCTGTTCAGCCCGGCGGCGGCGCTGCCGACGGACCCGGTGCGGCACGTCGTGGACGCCGGGTACTACGACAACTACGGGACGGCGGCGGCGGCCAAGTGGCTGCTGCACGAGCCGAACCACCGGTTCCTGGCCGGCAAGTACGCGGACGAGAAGGACCTCGCCGGGAAGGAGCCGGAGGTGATGCTGCTCCGCATCCGCTGCTTCGCCGACCAGCACACCGGCTCGACGATCCCGACCACCCCCGAACTGGAGCGGTACGCCGGCCGCGACCTGACCGGGACCGAACTGGAACCGACGGCCGAGGCGTGGGCGAAGGCCCCCGACGGCCGCCCCGCCGTCCGCACCGAGGGCGGGCTGTTCACCGTCACCGCCCCACTGAGCGGACTGTTCGCGGCGTGGCGGGCGAACATGGTGTACCGGGCGGACGAGCGATTGGCGTCCGTCCTCCGCGAGTACAAGAAGGAAGTACCGAATCGGACGGGCAAACCGCTGCGGGTGCGCGTGACCGAGTACCCGCTCGTCTGCCTGACCGAGCCGTCGCTGAACTGGGTGCTGACCCGGCGGGACATCGCCGCCATCCACCACGACGTGGCGCGGGATTTGGTCTCCCGGTTCGAGTTGGCCAACTTCTACAACGGCCGCGGCAGCAACCCGGACCCGACCGTCGCCGTTGCCCCGACGTTACAGCCGGCCCCGATGACGAAGGGGCCGGACCCGAAACGCACGGAGCAGACGGCGAAATTCGTCCAAGACGCCGAAGAGAAGCGGGCGGAGTTGGGGAAAGGCCCGCGGGCGGACGCCCTCACCCCGGCCCAAAACCGCAGCCTCGCGGCCCAGACGGACCTGGTCAGCCGGCTGAGCCAGTTGCCGTTGGCGAAGCCGACCGCGCCGACCACGGCCCCGCCG
>JBBRUO010000519.1:0-4733 GCA_038247725.1 Gemmatales bacterium | reverse complement strand
GTCAGGTCGTCCAGGTAGATGAGGTTGTGCCGGCGGGTGCCGCCCATCAGTTTGCCGAACCCGTCGAAGGACTTCTCGCTCAACTGGTGGGCCGCGAGGATGCGGGCCTCCCGCTCGGCCGCCGTGCCCGCCGCCGCGAACGTCCGCCGGCCGAACATGGGGCCGCCCGTCACCGTCTCGCGGGCGTCGAACCGCTGCTGTTCCGTCGCCACGTCTTCGGCCACGAACAGCCCGCCGAACGGCCACTTCATCATCACGTCGCCGTCCAACACGGTGCGAAACAGGCCGTCGGCCACCCGTTCGCCCAGGTAGTGGTTGAACAGCACCGACTGCACCGCCGACAGGGCGAACTTGTACACGAACGGCCGCAATCGCTTCGGCTGCGTCCCGGCCAGGCAGCGCAAGCCGAGATCGACGTTGCCGCCGTCGCGGCCGAACCGCTGCGGGCCGTAATAGTTCGGCAACCCCTGGGCGCGGATGCGGTCCAGCACGGCGGTCGCGGCGTCGGCCTTTGTCCGATCCGCGTCGCGGATGACGATGACGAACTTGTTCCCCCGCAGGTGTCCCGGCTTCAGCTTGTTCGTGTGCCGGGAGTATCGCAGCAACTCGATCCCGCCGCCGTTGATCTTCTTCAACCGCTCCTCGACATCGCCGGGGACGCTGACCCACTGGCGGGTGACGGCGTGCCGGTCCTTCAACCCGGCGGTGGCGACGGCCCCGACCGGCACGCCCAACCGCTCGGCGATCATGCGGGCGAGGAACTCCGGCCCGACGCCGGTCTTTTGCACCCACAGGTACAAGTGATCGCCCGACCCGCACGGGTCGTAGGACGGCACCTCCTCGACCTCGAAGTCTTCGGGGCGGACGCGAATCCGCCCGCCGATTCCGGGCAGGTCGGGGGTGAGCAACGGCGGCAATAGCGGGTCGATGGGCATGGGGAGAAGGATACGGAAAACCCAAAGCGGGGTTGACAAGTTCGCAAATTGCGAAGTACGATGGGTGTGTGTGGACGATCCCCCATTGCGTTTAAGACATGGACGTCTCCGGATGTCTCACACATGCGCGTCATTTCCCCGAAATTGCTCCGTGTATTCTGGGCCATCCACCCGGACGCCCGTGGGCCGCTGAACCGCTGGCGGAAGGTCGTCCAGAACGCCGCATGGGAATCGTTCGCTGACGTGAAGCCGGACTTCGGTTCCGCCGACCAGTACAAGCAGTTCGTCATCTTCGACATCGGCGGGAACAAGTTCCGCCTCATCGCGGCCATCCATTACAACACGGGCCGGGTTTTCATCCGCCACGTCCTCACCCACGCGGAGTACGACCGCGGCAAGTGGAAAAAGGAGTAACCATGCCAACACTCGCGCAGAAGAAGTCGCCGCTGGCGAAACTCTACGGCAAGGGCCAGGATCGCTACTTGGAACTGTTGGGGAAGTTCCCTCTTCGACCGATCCGCACGGAATCCGAGTTGGACGCCGCGACCGAGGTGATTCACGAACTGATCGACCAGGATCAGCGTTCGCCGGCCGAGGAGGACTATCTCGACATTCTCACCCGCGTCGTCGAGAAGTACGAAGAAGTTCACTACCCGATGGACGACGTGCCCGCGCACGAGATGTTGGCGTACTTCATGGAGTTGAAGGAACTCACCCAGGCGCAGGTGGCGAAGGGAGCCGGCATCGCCGTCTCCACCGTGTCCGAGTTGCTGTCCGGCAAGCGGAAGCTGACGCGCGGGCAGATCGAGAAGCTGTCGAAGTTCTTCCACGTCAGCCCGGCCGTGTTCCTGCCGGCCGTCGGTGATTGACGTACAATTCCACATCCCGAGGGTTCCGCCATGCCCGCCGCCGCGCCGACCCGCCGCCCGAAAGCCCCCGCGAAGCCCGACACACTCGCGGATGCCCTCCGCGAGTTGGGCGACATCCCACCGCACCGCATCCTGTGGACGCCGTTCCCCGGCACCGCCACCGAGGCGGACGCGCTTCGGGCACTTTGCGGGGAACCGAAACTGCGCGCCGAGTTGGTGGACCGTATCTTGATTCTGAAGGGAATCCGCCGCGAGGACTTAACGGCGTACGCGCCGGCCGTCGTCACGCTCGCCGATGTGCTGGACCGGCTCGGCGGGGTTTCGCCCGAACGGATTCTGTGGACGCCGCTGCCCGGCACCGCGACGGAAGAGGACCAACTGCGTTATCTGGACGGGGAACCCAAACGGCTCGTGGAACTGGTGGACGGTATCCTGGTGGAGAAACCGATGGGTGCCCGTGAAGGCTTCGTCGCGGCCACGCTGCTGCTCATGATGGGGGCGTTCGTCCGCTCTCGGAACCTCGGCATGATCGGCGGGGAGGCGATTCCGGTGCGGGTCTCGCCGGCTCAGAACCGCCTGCCGGACGTGTCCTTCACCTCGTGGGAGCGCCTCGGCGGCACGACGTTCCGTGCGGTCGTGCCGGTCGCCCCGGACCTCGCCGTCGAAGTCCTCTCGCCGTCGAACACGACCGCCGAAATCGCCCGCAAGATCCGAGAGTATTTCCAGGCCGGCAGCCGGTTGGTGTGGGTGTTCGATCCGGACGCTCGGACCGTCACCGTGGACACCAGCGCGAGACGGTCTCGCGTGCTGACCACCGCCGACACCCTCGACGGCGGCAAGGTGCTACCCGGCTTCTCGCTCGACCTGACCGAATTCTGGAACGACCCGCAGATCGCTTACTTTCCAACCACCTGACGGAACTACCGATGCCCTCGCCCATGACCCTGACCGAACAGATCCTGGCGAAAGCCGCCGGCCGCGACTCCGTCACCGCCAACGACAACATCTGGGTGAACGTCGATGTGCTCATGACGCACGACGTGTGCGGCCCCGGCACCATTGGCATCTTCAAACAGCACTTCGGCCCGGACGCCAAGGTGTGGGACCGCGAGAAGGTGGTCATCATCCCGGACCACTACATCTTCACCGCCGACAAGTTGGCGAACCGCAACGTGGACGTGCTGCGGGCGTTCGCGGCCGAGCAGAACCTGCCGTACTACTACGACGTGGGCACCGACCGCTATAAGGGTGTCTGTCACATCGCGATGCCCGAAGAGGGGCACACCCGGCCGGGCGAAATCCTCCTCGGCACTGACAGCCACACCTGCACCGCCGGCGCGTTCGGACAGTTCGCCACCGGCATCGGCAACACCGACGCCGGCTTCACGATGGGCACCGGCAAGACGTGGCTGAAGGTGCCGCCGACCATGCGGTTCGTATTCACCGGCGAGATGCCGCCGTACCTGATGGCGAAGGATTTGATCCTGGCCGTCATCGGCGATATCGGCGTGGACGGGGCCACCTACCGGGCGATGGAGTTCGACGGCGACGGGGTGTTCGCGCTGAACATCGAGGAGCGGATGACGCTGTGCAACATGGCGATTGAAGCGGGCGGCAAGAACGGCATCATCCCGGCCGACGCGGTGACGACGAAGTACGTGGACGAGCGCGGCAAGAAGACCGGGAGCAAGCCGTATACGATGTTCACCCCGCAGGCCGGGGCCAATTACATCTTCGAGAAGGTGTACGACCTATCCAAGCTGGAACCGGTCATCGCCAAGCCGCACAGCCCGGACAACAAGGCATTCGTCCGCGAGGTGCAGGGGACGAAGCTGGACCGCGCGTACATCGGCAGTTGCACCGGCGGGAAGATCACCGACTTCATCGCGGCGGCGGGCATCTTGAAGGGGCACGAGGTGAAGATCGATACGTTCGTGGTGCCGGCCACGACCGAGGTGGCGCGGGGCCTGGACACCGAAATGATCGGCGGCGTGAGCTTGCGGGACATCTTCCTGAAGGCCGGGGCGAAGATCGGCGACGCCAGTTGCGCGGCCTGCCTGGGCGGGCCGTCGGACACCTTCGGGCGGTTGAACACGCCGATCAGTTGCATCAGCACCACCAACCGCAACTTCCCCGGCCGCATGGGGCACAAGGAAGCCAAGGTGTTCCTGGCCAGCCCGCTGACCGTCGCCGCCAGCGCCCTGACCGGGGCCATCGAAGACCCGCGCGGGCACATGGTATAATCCGACATCCCCAACCGGAGAACACGAGATGAACAACGAGCCGACGACGATCACCATCACCGACCCGGTGCTGCTGAAGCAACTCGCCGAGGCCACCGGGCCGATCATGTTCCGCGACACGGACGGGAACGTGATCCGCGCGACCGGCGGGTTGATCGGCGTCCCGCCGCCGGGGGCCAAGCCGCCGTTCTCGGACGAGGAACTGGAGCTCTTCGGCAAAAACCGCGACGGCCGTCCGCTGGCGGACATCCTCCGCGACCTTCGGGAGAAACACGGGGTATGAACTACACCGTCATCTGGAACCGGCAGGCCGAGAGCGGTTTGGCGGATGCGTGGCTCGACGCGGCGGATCGGGAGGCCGTCACCGCCGCCTCCGCGAAACTCGACGAAGGGTTGAGTGACACGCCGTTTGAAGTGGGCAGCCCGCGCGGGTCGAGTGTCCGTCGGTTCGCGATCATCCCCCGCTGGGGATCACGTTCGACATCATCGAAGACGACAAAAAAGTGATCGTTCAAACCTGCTGGCTGGTGGGGTAACGATGGCCCACAATCCGTCACCCGCTCGGGCCGGTAGTGAAGAACGGGGCGAAGTGCCGGCGGTATCCGGCCGCCAGGATCGTCAGTAGCACGACCAGCACCCCGCCGAGGCCGAACGACTTCGCCAGCAACACGTCCCACAACAGGATG
>JBBRUO010000518.1:0-4735 GCA_038247725.1 Gemmatales bacterium | reverse complement strand
GCGGACACCGCGTCGTCACCGTCGGCGGCCGCGAGAGAGGCCAGAGCCTTCCGCGTCGCCGTCGGAAGCGGTTGGCCCAGTGACTCCAGCGCCGCGTCGAGGCGGACGGCTTGTGCGATCAGCGGCTGCGCGTCCCCCTTGGCAACGGTCGGCCATTCAGCGGCGCGCGACTCGCCAGATAGGAGAATAACCAGAGCGAATGCAATCAGCCGTGTCATGATGATACTTCGCAGGGGACCAGACCTAGCGCGGCGGTTCGGTCACGGTGAACAGCACCGGCACCTCGGCCCGGAAACCCAAATCCTGGCTCCTTTGCCCCGCTTCGACAACCACCGTGATTTCGTGTTTCCCCGCACCTTTGCAAATGACTTCCAACAAGCGGTATTCGACCGCATGCCCGACGAGTTCCGGGGTCAGCTTTCCGAACGTCGGGATGGTCAGGGTGAACGGATTCCTGGGTGCACCGACGTAGTTGGACAACGGCTTGAGAAGTTGCTGGCCCCCGCTCGCGTTCTCGATCTTGACAAGAAACAGTTTCGGCCGTCCGGCCACGAGTTCCGCCGCCGCCGGGCCGCGGGCGATCTTCACACGCCCTTCCGGGTTGATTTGCACGATTGCAAAGACTTCGGCGGCGAGAGCACGATGCAGGGCCGCATGATCCTTCGCTTTGATTGCGGCCTTGATGCCGTCGTCCGCGACCTTGGGCCAGGGTTGCTCCGCTCGTTCGAGTTCACTGCGGAGTACGCCGACTTGCTGCGGGAGTGTGAATTCGCGATCCGCCGCGATGGACGCGGGTTGCGCGGAGAATAACACCATTATCCCGGCGATCTCTCGCCAACGTGGAACATACGAACCGCTCGGGATTATTCTCATTGTCGTGTATCTGCACTTTTGCTGACTTTATGCCTCTTGAGTCCCGCCCGCTCATTCCCCTTCGTTCTCGGTCGGAAGGACACGGAACGCAAACTCAGACCACTTCTTCTGGCTACAACCCAGGGAGCATCTCTCGGTCGCAGGTTCCGAATGCTGCGATGTCATTACGGGCCTGACGCGGGGTCATCATATTGCGCAGCGATCGATCCTTCAGCCGGTCACCGACGAAGGCGTCGTACTCCCAGAAGCAGACCGCGCAGATCAGGCTCATCCCGCGTTCCGGCGGCGTGATGTGGGCGCAGCAAGGGGACTGCTCCCGCGGCGTCGGGTTCGCTGGCGCTCTTCGCCGTGCCTTGACCGCGAGGCTGGATTGGATACAAAATCCAAACATCGACCGGCCTGTTGCTCGGCGACGACTCTTCAACGAAGGCTGGTCATGCCTGCCACAACGCCAATCAGGAGCGTTCGGGATCAGATTGTCATTCGCCTGCGGGGTGAGCTGTTGAGCGGGCAACACAATCCGGGCTCGCCGATGCGGGAGGAAGGACTTGCCGAGCGCTTCGGGGTCAGCCGGATGCCGATCCGCAGTGCCCTCCAACAACTCGTTCACGAAGGGTTGTTGGTCGCCAAGCGGAACTGCGGCGTCACGGTCGCCACCCCGCCGGACGCACTCGTAAACGGGTTACTGACCCCCCTGCGGGTTCAGATCGAAACGTACGCTCTGCGCCTCGGCCTGCCCCGAATGACCGCCGACAACTTCGACGGTTTGCAGTCCGTCATTGAGGAGATGGCGCTGGCCTGTCGTCGAAAGGACGACGCGACCGTGATCGACACCGACTTCGCCTTCCACCAGTTCCTCCTCACCGCCGCCGGGCTAAATGACATCGTGCCCGTCTGGAAGGGGGTGACGGCTCGGATGCGCGACTTCCACATCGGGAGGAACCGAAACCATCCCGATTACGGGCTCATCCCGTTCGTCCACGAAACCCTGCTCGACGTGTTTCGGGCGGGGGACGTGGAAGCCGCCGTCCGCGACCTCGCATCCCACATCGAGAACGGTGAGTTCAACAAAAAAGCGATTCAGGCGTGGAACGCCCGCCGCTAACGTGACACCCCGACTTCGGAGACTCCCGCCATGCCATCCCGCCTGTGTGCCCTTCTCGCGTGCCTGTTCACATCCGCTGCTGCGAGAGCGCAGTCGCCCGACGACCACTTCGAGAAGAAGGTGCGTCCCCTACTGCACGCACACTGCATCAAGTGCCATGGGTCGGAGAAGGTCAAAGGAGGGCTGCGGCTGGACACCGCCGACGCCTTTGCCAAAGGGGGCGAGAGCGGATCGGCGGTCGTCGCCGGCGATCCCGATAAGAGCCGACTGGTGAAGGCCGTGCGGGGGGAGGGCGACGTACAAATGCCGCCCGGCAAGAAACTGGCCCCCGAGGAGGTCGCCGTCCTCGTCGAATGGGTCAAGCGTGGGGCAGTCTGGCCGGGGTACAAAGCCCCAGCCAATGAGGGTGGGCCATTGACCACACCGGACCCGCTCGAACCGGACGCGAAGGTGCTGGCCCCGAACCTTCAAGCGTGGTACAATGCCGATACGCTTCACTACCAGGACGGCGAAACCGTCTACCTCTGGCCCGACAGTAGCGGCCACGGTCGCGACCTTGCCCCGACGAAGGGGAGCCGGGCGGGCGGCATCGGGTCGCCGCCTAAGTACGTTACGACCGGGACCGTGAACCAGCGCCGGGCCGTCCGCTTTGGGGAAGGGAATGGCCTGGGGTCGTCTCCCGCACTCCCGGTTAAGATCGACGGGGACGCACCGTATACGATCTTCGTCGTGGCGAACCTCACCCAACGGACCACGGGTCACCCTTACGATGTCTTGGCGGGTTTTGGCGATGTCGGCCGGCCGGCCGGTGGTGCGGCGTTATGTGTGGAACGCACGTCCGCAGGTACAGACCGGTTGTACTTGGCTGCCGGTGTCAATCGCGGTGATATCGCGACGGCTGCAGGCTCGTTCAAGACGGCCTACACTAAGCCGCACGTCTTCACGGTCACGAAGACCGTCGGTCCCGGCGCAAAGACGCGGGTGTGCCTCGACGGTCAATCGTCGGCATCCTCGATCGTCGGAACGGAAACCACCCTCGACATCCGGCACCGGGTCGACTTCGGCGTCTACATCGGGGCGGCGATGAACGGCTTGGGGGCGATTCACGGCGACATGTCCGAAGTCCTCGTCTACAACAAAGCATTGAGCGATGTCGAGCGGCAAGGTGTCGAGGCCTCGCTGGGCGGTAAATACGACATCACCCTCCCGTCCACTTTGCTAGCGATAGTCGCGAAGTTCACGGGCATGCAGAAGGGGTTTTGGGCCTTCCAGCCGGTGAAGTCGCCAGCCCCGCCGGTCGTGAAGGACAAGGCGTGGCCGAACTCGCCCCTCGACCATTTCGTACTGGCGAAGCTCGAAGCGAAGGGATTGAAGCCATCGCCTAAAGCAGACAAGCGGACCTTGATCCGCCGTGCGACCTTCGACCTGACGGGCCTGCCGCCGACGCCCGCCGAGATCGATGCCTACTTCAAGGACGATTCTCCCGAAGCCTTCACCCGCGTCGTGGACCGACTGCTGAGCTCGCCCCATTACGGCGAGCGGTGGGGGCGGCACTGGCTCGACATCGCCCGGTTCGGCGAATCCGACGGGTTCGACGGCGGGGCGTATGACCATGCCTGGAAGTACCGCGACTACGTCATCCGGGCGTTCAACGCCGACAAGCCCTACGACGAGTTCGTCCGGGAACAACTGGCCGGCGACTTGCTCAAGACGGGCGACAAGGCGAAGGACTTCGACCGCGCGGTGGCGACGACGTTCCTGCAACTCGGCATCAAGGACGCCAACCAGCGCGACCGGCAACTGTTCCTCAGCGATGTCATCGACGATCAGGTTCACACGACCGGGATGGCGTTCCTGGGCCTGACGCTCGGGTGCGCCCGCTGCCACGACCACAAGTTCGATCCGATCCCGACGGCCGACTACTACTCGCTGGCCGGCTTCTTCCGCAGCACGGTCACTTCTCCGCCGATACCCGGCCGACCCGAAAATCCGTTCATGTCGCAACCGGTCCCCGACGCGGACGGGATCGCCACGAACGTCATGGGCGTGTACGACGGCGTGCCTTCCGCACAGCGGATATTCCGACGCGGCAGCTACGCCAATCTCGGTCCGGTCGCCCCGCGCCGGTTTCTCCAGATCACGGACGGGCCGGATCACCTTCCCGACTTGTCCCCCGGCAGCGGGCGATTGGCGTTGGCGCGCTGGGTTTCCAGCCCGACCAACCCGCTCACCGCCCGCGTCACGGTGAACCGGGTCTGGCAGCACCACTTCGGCGCGGGCATCGTTGCCACCAGCGACAACTTCGGCATCCTCGGCGACCGCCCCTCCCACCCGGAATTGCTCGACTATTTGGCGAAGCGCTTCGTGGGAGACGGGTGGTCGTTGAAGAAGCTGCACCGGCTGATGATGCTCTCGAACACCTATCAACAGGCGGGGACCGAGGACGCGGTTGCCCGCGTCGCCGACCCGGACAACCGATTGTTGTGGCGGATGCCCCGCCGCCGGCTCGACGGCGAGTCCGTTCGGGATTCTCTTCTGGCGGTCAGCGGCGACCTCGACCGGACGGCCGGCGGGCCGAGCGTGGGGTTTCGCGGTGTGTGGGGCGACGAACATCCGACGCTCAACCTCTACGCCATCAACATCCGGACCGATTACACGCCATTCGATCTTCCCCGCCGCAGTATCTACCTGCCGATGCTGCGCACGGCCAAGCCGGAACTGCTCGCCCTGTACGACCAGCCCGACGACAAGGCCACG
>JBBRUO010000517.1:0-4742 GCA_038247725.1 Gemmatales bacterium | reverse complement strand
GGACGGGTGGACGCATACGGCGGTATCGCCGAGCATCGTTTCGGGCCGCGTCGTGCTGAACCGGATGAATGTGTCGGGCAGCCCCTTCACAGGGTACTTGAAGGTCCAGAACCCGCCCTTCGTGTCCTCGGTGTACGTCTCGTCGTCGGCCACGCTGGTTTGTAGTTGCGTGTCCCAGTTCACCAGCCGCTTGCCGCGGTAGATGTAGCCGTCGCGGAACATGCGGAAGAAGGTCTCGCGCACCGCCTTCGCGCAAGTGTCGTCCAGGGTGAACCGTGTGCGGTCCCAGTCGCAACTGGCCCCCATCTGCTTCAGTTGGCCGAGGATGCGGGCCTCGTACTTGTCCTTCCACTCCCAGATTTTGGCCACGAGTTTCTCACGGCCATACTCGCGCCGTTTGAAGGACTTGTCCTCACTCACCAGCAGCCGTTCCACCACCGCTTGCGTGGCGATGCCGGCGTGATCGGTGCCGGGCATCCAGAGGGTGTTGCGCCCCTGCATCCGCCGCCAGCGGATTAACACATCCTGCAATGTGTTGTTTAATGCGTGCCCCATGTGTAGGGCACCGGTCACGTTCGGCGGCGGAATCACGATGGTGTACGGGTCGCCGGCTTTTGCCGGGTCGGCGTGGAAGTAGCCTTCCTTGTCCCAACGGTCCAGCCACTTCTGTTGGGCTTCCTTCGGGTCGTAGGCTTTCGGCAGTTCGATGGGCATGACGTTATCGGTGGGCTGGGGGTGTTCATTCTGGGGAGGGCGAGGCTCCCGCCCAGCCGCAACAAGACGGCTCGGCGGGGGCCGCCCCCGCCCGCCATAGGGGTCAACCGTTGGAAGCCAGACGCGCCTTCAGTTCCGCGAGTTCGCGGGCGAGGGCGTCGATTTGCTGTTGCGCGGTATCGGCGCGTTGCTTCTCCGCCTCGGCGCGTTGCTTCTCCGCCTTCGTCTCCGCTGCGGCCGCGTCCAGCGACAGTCCCATCGCGCGCGAGTCGGGCAAGTCTTTGCCAGAGGCGTCGGCGACGAACAGCCAGCCGTCCTCCAACCGGAACCACAATTCCAGTGCCGGGACGTAAAGGCCGAGGCGGGGGTCGTTGGGCATCTCGCGGTAGCGGTCCCCTGCCAGTTGGAACCCGATCACCCGTGGCTCGGTGTCTGGCGCGGCCAGATCGAGTACCACATACACCGGCACGCCGATTTGCAGATACTCATCGAACTTGTCGCCGAAGTCGATGTGCCGGGTTTCCGGCGACGTGACCTCGAACAGGACGAGCGGCTTCAGGCCGAGATCGGCGACGAACAGCGTGCCGGTGTCGGAGGCCAACCCGGTCGGGTCGCGGTCGAAGACGATCACGTCCGGACCGTGGGGGCGGATGCCCGGCACCTGCCAGTCGATTCGCAACTCGGCGAACAGCCCGATGGCGGGTTTCGCCCGTCCGCCGAGGGCGATCGCGTGGCCGAGCCGCCAGATCGCCTCGGTATGGCCCAGTCTGACCATGAACCGGTCCCCGACTTGTGGGTGGAGGAAGTCCTCCTCGGTCAGCGGCACTTTCTCCCACGATTCCCGGCCGTCGGCGTCCGTCGTGCGAACGTACCGGTGCCCGATGTGGAACGGGTAACCGTCCGGCAGTTGGGTGGTCGGCTCGTCCAGTACGGCGGTAGACATGGGTTCGCCCTCCGGGTCACGCGGTTTCGGCGTCCTTGAACAGTTTATACTCGACCGCGTCGCACAGCGCGAGCCAGCTCGCCTCGATGACGTTCTCGCTGACGCCGACGGTGCCCCAGATGTCCTTGTGGTCGCGGCTCTCGATCACCACCCGCACCCGCGCGGCGGTGCCCTCCTTCGCGTTCACCACCCGCACCTTGTAGTCGGTCAGTTGCATCTCATCCAGTCGCGGGTAATACGACAACAGCGCCTTCCGCACGGCCGCGTCGAGGGCGTTCACCGGCCCGTCGCCCTCGCTGACGGTGTGTTCGACACGGCCGCCGATGTCCAGCTTCACCGTCGCTTCGGTGGTCAGTCCGCCGCCGACGTGTTCGGTCGCCACGCGGTAACTGAGGCAGTGGAACCACGGCTGGTACTGGTCCGTCGCCTTCCGCACCAGCAGGTCGAAGGACGCCTCGGCCGCTTCGAACTCGTACCCGGCGTACTCCAAATCCTGCACCTGTTGCAGGATCTTCGCCATCACGGCTTTATCGGTGGCGAGGGCGTATTTGGCCGTCTTCGTCACGATGGTGGACTGCCCGGATAACTCGCTGACGAGGATGCGGCGCTCGTTCCCCACCGACTCCGGGGTGATATGTTCGTAGGTGCTGGGGTCTTTCGCCACGGCGTGCGTGTGCATCCCGCCCTTGTGCGCGAAGGCACTTTGCCCGACGAACGGCTGGCCCGGCCGGAAGTTCATGTTGGCCAACTCGTACACGTATCGGCTCGCCTCGGTCAGCCTCCGCAGGCTCTCCGGCTGAAGTAGGGTCGCGCCGTACTTCAACGACAGGTTGGCGATCACGGACACGAGGTCCACGTTCCCGCACCGCTCGCCGATGCCGTTCATGGTGCCCTGCACCTGGACCGCCCCGGCCCGCACCGCCGCCAGCGTGTTCGCCACCGCCAGGTCGCAGTCGTTGTGGCAGTGGATGCCGATATCGCACTTCAACTGCCGCTTCACTTCCGTCACCAATTCGGCCACCCGCTCCGGCATGGTGCCGCCGTTGGTGTCGCACAGGATCACGCAACTGGCCCCGGCGCTCTCGGCCGCCTTCAGGGTGCGCAGTGCGTACTCCGGGTTGGCCCGGTAGCCGTCGAAGAAGTGTTCGGCGTCGTACATCACCTCCCGCCCGGCCGCCTTGCAATGGGCCACGCTGTCGGCGATCATCCGCAGGTTCTCGTCCAATGTGGTGCCGATCACGTTCGACACATGGAAGTCCCACGTCTTGCCAACGATGGTCACGACCGGCGTCCCGGACTCCAGCAGCGCCGACAGGCAGGTGTCCGTGGCCGGGTCGGCGTTCTTCCGCCGGGTCATGCCGAAGGCGCACACCTTGGCGTGCTTGAGGGGGATGCTCCGCACCGCGCGGAAGTACTCGGCGTCCTTCGGGTTCGACAGCGGGTAGCCGCCCTCGATGAAGTCCACGCCGAGTTCGTCCAGCCGGCGAGTCAGCAGCAACTTGTCTTGCAAGGAGAAGTTGACGCCTTCCCCTTGGCTGCCGTCCCGCAGGGTGGTGTCGTAGACGAAGACGCGCATCGGTACGGGTTCCTGGGCTGGAGGCAAAAAAAATCCCCCGGAGAGACGCTCCGGGGGAAGGTGTACGGTATCGCCGCCCCGGTGCTAGTCCGTGAAAATCGCGACGACGGTAATCACGGTGCGGGCGGTCACGGGCAGAACCTCGGTAGGATCGATGAGGGATTTTTACCCGCGAATCGCGCGGTGTCAAGCGGGAGCGACGGGGTTCACGTAGACTCCGGTGCCGAGGGGTTCAAGTAGTGTGGTCCGTCACCAGGTTTGTCCTGATCACCCCTTCAGCGAGGTCATGTCGATGACGAAGCGGTACTTCACGTCGCCCTTCTGCAGGCGGTCGTAGGCTTCATTAATCTTCTGGATGGGGATTACCTCCACGTCGCTGCCGATGCCCTTCTCGGCGCAGAAGTCGAGCATCTCCTGCGTCTCGGCGATGCCGCCGATGCCCGACCCGGCGAACTGCTTGCGGGGCAGCAGCATGTTGAATGCGTTCACCGCCAGCGGCTTCTCGGGTGCCCCGACGAGGCAGAGCGTGCCGTCCAGCTTGATCAGTTCCAGGTAGGCGTTGATGTCGTGCTGGGCCGACACGCAGTCGAGGATGAAGTCGAAGCTGCCGATGTGGGCCTTCATCTCGTCGGCGTTCTTCGACACCACGACTTCATGCGCACCCAGCCGCTTGCCGTCCTCGATCTTGCCCGGCGACGTGGTGAACAGCACCACATGCGCGCCGAACGCGCGGGCGAACTTCACCCCCATGTGCCCGAGGCCGCCCAATCCGACGACGCCCACCTTCTGGCCGGGGCCGACCTTCCAGTGCCGCATCGGCGAATAGGTGGTGATGCCGGCACACAACAGCGGCGCGACTGCGGCGAGCTCGGCCTTGTCGGACACCCGCAGGGTGAACGCTTCGTCCACGACGATGGCCTCGGAGTACCCGCCGTAGGTGACGCCGCCGGTGTGCTTGTCCGGCCCGTTGTAGGTGAACGTCGGGAAGGACAGGCAGTACTGTTCCAGCCCTTTCTCGCAACTCGAGCAGGTGCGGCACGATTCCACCATGCAGCCGACGCCGGCGAGGTCGCCGACCGTGAACTTCTTCACACCCTTCCCGACTTTCGTCACGCGGCCGACGATCTCGTGACCGGGCACGCACGGGTACACGGTCGGGGCGGCGTCGTGCCACTCGTCGCGGGCCTGGTGCAGGTCCGAGTGGCAGACCCCGCAGTACAGAATTTCGATCTGCACGTCGGTCGCCACCGGCTCCCGCCGGGTGATGGCGTGCGGGGCCAGCGGGCTTTTCGCGGTCTGGACGGCAAAGGCTTTGGTGCTCATCGCGTGTCGTTCCTAACGGTTCGTGTTGTGGGGTGGATACTGCTCGTCGCTGACGGGTTCCAGCCAGTCCGCCGTCTTGCCGTCGAGTTGTTCCTGGATGGCGATGTGCGTCACCGCCGTGGTGGGTGTCGCCCCGTGCCAGTGCTTCTCCCCCGGTGGGAACCAGACGACGTCGCCCGGCCGGAT
>JBBRUO010000516.1:0-4755 GCA_038247725.1 Gemmatales bacterium | reverse complement strand
TCTCACCTCGGCGCACCTCTCTGTGGGGCCCCCCGGGGTTTTTGTTTTTTCGCTGGCCGCCCCCCCCCGCGTGGTGGGGGCCCCCCCCCCCCGCGGTGGGGGCCCACGACCTTGCCGGACACAACTGTCGTTACCTGCGAATCAGTACAGTTTCAACCGTGCTCGGGCTTCCTTCACGCCGGGGGCGGACTTGGCCATCCGCTCCGTTGGCCGTCGCGGCGCGGTCCGCCAGGCGTTGGCCGAGTCGCAGGCGTGGACGCCAATGGACTCGCCGCGTTCGCACTCTCCCGTCGGCGGCCGTCGGCTCAAAACAACTCCTTGATCGGCTCCGGGTCGTCGAGCGTCGGCGTCGGGCGGCCGGACGGGTCGAGCAGGTGCAACTTCGGATCGATGCCCAGCACCTGGTAGATCGTCGCGTGGATGTTCGACGGCGTCACCGGGCGGGTTTTCGGGGCGGTGCCCTTGGCGTCCGTCGAACCGATCAGCCGGCCGCCCTTCACCCCGCCGCCGCCCATCAGACAGAACATCGCGTTGCCCCAGTGGTCCCGGCCGGGGGTGCCCTTGCTGCCCGGCGCGCCGCCGTTGCCGCCGTCGTTCATCTTCGGCGTCCGGCTGAACTCCCCACACAGCACCACCAGCGTCGTTTCCAGCAGCCCGCGATCATCCAGGTCGCTGAACAGGGCCGACACCAAATCGTCCACCTTCGGCAAATAGTTCTCGTACCCCTTTTGCAAGTCCCAGTGGTGATCCCACCCGCCCAGGTGGACGGTGACGAACGTGGACCCGGCTTCCACCAGCCGGCGGGCGAGCAGGGTGGACTGCCCCCACGAGTGCCGGCCGTACTGGTCGCGGAGTCGCGGGTTCTCCTTGCCGATGTCGAACGCGGCGCGGGCGGTCGGCCCGGACAGGAAGTCGAACGCCTCGCGGGTGAACTTGTCCATCGCGTCGGCGGTGCCATTCCGGTCGTGCTCCCGCTTGAACCCGTCGAACCGGCTCAACAGCGCCCGGCGGTCGTCGAACTTGTCCATCGTCAGACCGGCCGCCAGATTCAGGTTCTGGACGCGGAAGGCGGCCGCGTTCGGGTCGCCGCCGGTGGCGAACGGGTTGTGCTGGGCACCCAGGATGTTGCCGCCGAAGTACCCCGGATTCAGCCCGATGCTGCTGGCATACGGCACGGCGACGTAGCCGGGCATCCCGGACTGCCGGGGGCCGAGTTCGCGGTTGACGATGGCCCCGATGCCGGGGAACTTCTGCGGCGTGTTCGCCCCACTCACGCCCATGGCCTTCGCGGTCAGCATCCGGTGCCCGCCGGCGAAGTGGTCGCCGGTGTCGTGGTGCAGGGACCGCACCACCGAGAACTTGTCCGTCACCTTCGCCTGCTTCGGGTACAACTCGGTGACATCAAACCCCGGCACCTTGGTCTTGATCGGCTTCCAGATGCCGCGATACTCGGCCGGCGCGTCCGGCTTCATGTCGTACATGTCCAGCCCGCCCGGCCCGCCGTCCAGCCAGATGAGGATGACGGACGTGTCCTTGCGGGTCGAACTCGCGTCCGCCGCCTGGGCCTTCGCGCGGAACAGGTGCGGCAGGCCGACGGCGGCCATGCCGGCGACGCCGAGTTGCAGGAAGCTGCGGCGGTCCTGGCCGTCGCAGGAGTGGCGGGCCGCGCCGAGGTCGAGGCGGAACATGGGAGAGGTCTCCGGGCGGAGCGGGCGGGGACAGCCGCGCGGCGGTGGGCCGCGCGAACCGGTCAGCGGGAGTTGAAGGATGCCACAGCGGAACGATCCGGTCAACGAGAATCCGAACCCGAGCGATGCCCCGAGGTCACTTCGCGTCCGGGTAGCTCAGCTTCCGATCCGGGTCGAGGAAGCGGGCGTAGACCGCCGCCTGGCCCTTGTAATTCGAGCGGATCGTCAGCGTGTGTTTCCCGCCGGCCAGCGTCACCGGCAAAGCCGCCTGGTCCGGGGCGTCCTTCCCGCTGCGCACCGTGCCGAGCGGCTTGCCGTCGAGACTCACCACGAACTCGCCGACGCCGCCGAGCAGCAGTTGGGTTTTCACGTCGCCGGCGGCCGTCACCACGGCCGTGACGTCGGCCGCGTTCGTGTCCTTCGCGGCGGGCAGCGGGATGCGGCCGGTCACGCCCGCTGACACCGCCTTGTCATTCACTGTCGCGGCCGCGATGTACGGGTCTTTCATGACGTACCGCAGCAGGTCGCGGAAGTTCTGCTCGGTCATCGTGGCCGTCAACCCCTCCGGCATCATCGACTTCTCCGTCACCTTCACCGGCCCGTCGATGTCCGCCTTGGCGATCTTCTTCAGCGCCGCGTTCTCCACCTTCAGGGTGAGGAACTTGTCGTCCTCTTCGGCCAACAACCCTTGGATCGCCTGACCGTCCAGCGTGTTCACGGTGCGGAGGAAGTACGGCGCGCCGATGACGCGGTTGGGGTCCAGCACGTTCGCCAGCAGGTACTCGATATCTCGCCCGGCCCCGTCCAGTTGCGGGCCGACTTCATTGCCCTTGCCGTCGAACTTGTGGCACTTCGCGCACTGCGCCTCAAAGACCAACTTGCCGCGCGCGAACGACGCCGGGGCGGCGTCCAGCCCGGCCCGCGTCTTGTCAATCAACTTGTTCAACTCGGCGGGCGTGTTGCGCACCCGGCCCCACGCTTTCTCAATGAGGCTGTTAATCTCCTTGTCGTTGAACGCCTGCATCTTGATGACGGTGTTGTCCGTCACGGCGGTGCGTTCAATCTTCTTCGCGTCCATCGCCTTCAGCAGCGACTTCGCCCACTCTTTCCTGGATGACAGGGTGTTGACGATCTCCGATTGCACCGCCTTCGGCCACTCGTTCCAACTCGCGAGCAGGTACAACGAGACCGCCGGCCCGTCGTAACTGGCGAGCGCGCGAACCGCCTCGACGCGAAGCGGAACGGGGGCATTCAGGAGCGTACCGGTCAACGCGAAGAGCACCCGCTCGCCGTTCTCCGGCTTCAGCACCGCGATTTGCCGTACCGCTTCCATGCGGGCCTCGACGGAAAGTTTCTTGTCGGCGGCCGCGTCCAGGGCGCGTTTCACCGCCGCCGAGTCGCGGAAGGCGACGGCGAGCTTGTTCACCAAACCCGTGAGGCGCGCATCCTTGCGGAGTTCCGGTTCGAGCTTGGCCCAGGCTTCCGGGGCGGTCACGGTGCGGCCGGCGAGCGCGATACTCAAACCGTCCAGCGCCTTCTCGCGGGTGTTGGTGTCGGTCACTGTGGCGACGAACTTCACGCACGCGGCGAGGTCGGCGGGTTGACCGGTGGCGACCAGCCGCCGCATCACCTTCGGCACGATGTGATTGCGGACGAAGATGTTGTCCGGCGCTTCCTTGGCGAGGAATGCCAGTTCCTTCTCCACGCGGGCCGCGCTGTTCGCACCATCCTTCTTGCTGATGACTTTCTCGTAGGCCAGCCACGTTAAATGCGGGATGAGCGGGTCGTTGGCGTCCTCCTTGTTCTTCATCAGCGCGCGGACGAGTTCGGACACGTCATGCTTGTCGGCGAGTCGAATCGCGGCGGACGCCAGTTCGCGGCGGACGGCCGGGGAGGCAGCCCCGGCGGCCAACCGGGAGAAGGTGTCGATCGTCTGGGGCGTCACGCCTGCCGAATGGCCGTACGCCCGCACGATCCACTCGGACCCTAGGGGTGAGTTTCGCACCTGGCCGTCGGTGAGCATAAAGGTGCCGGCCTTCTCGTCGGTCATCCGGCCGAGCGGCCCCGCAACGAGCGAACTACGGACCACCGTCCGCTGGTCCGGCCGCGCCCCGTCGAACGCGGCCTTCGCGGCCTCGGTCGCTTTCGCCCGACCAGCGACGGACAGTTCGCCGAGCAACCTGAGAGCGGCCCGATAAGTATACGGGTCGTCCGACCGGGCCATCGCGACCAGCTCGGCCGGCTTCTTCTTTCCCAAATCCTCGGCCTTGCCGCCCTTGCGGTCCTTTAGTTGGATGCGATACACCCGGCCGCGCTCGTAGTCCCACTGGTCCGCGCGGGCCTGGTGGCACGGCATTTGGTCGTGCCAGTCGATCAGGTAAATGTCGCCGTTCGGCCCCCACTTCATATTGATCGGGCGGAAGTTCTTATCCCCCGAAACGAGGAAGTCCTCGCCCTTGCTTGCGGTGTAGGAACTGCCGTTCGGCTTCAGGATGTTCTGCTTGAGGCTGCAGCCGTGGATGCTGCCGAAGATGACGCTGTTCTGATATTTCTTCGGCATGTGCGGCACGTCGAGCGAGAGCAACCCGGCGTGCGCCCAGCCACTTTCCTTGTGGAACGTGTGGTCGCAAATCTCGTTGATGTATCCATACGCATACGGGTTGTAACTCGCGCCCGCCTGCCGTTTGTAGATGCCACCAGGAACGATGTGATACAGGTGCGGGATGACGCACGCCGCCAGGATGAATTGCCCGTCGGTGTTGCGCCAGTCCAGGCCCCACGGGTTGCTGGTGCCTTCCGCGAAGATTTCGAACTTCTTCGTCTTCGGGTGCAGCCGCCAGACGGCAGCGTTCATGCGGGTTTCCGGTCCGTCCAGCGGCTTCACCGTGCTGTTGGTGAACACCCCCTGCATCCCGTACAGCCAGCCGTCCGGCCCCCACTGGAAGGTATTCAACGTCTCGTGCGTGTCCTGGCTGCCGAACCCGCCGGCCAGCCGCTCGAACTTGCCGGGTTTGTCGTCCTTGTTCTCGATGAACCACAGGTACGGCGGCGCGCCGACGTACACCCC
>JBBRUO010000515.1:0-4760 GCA_038247725.1 Gemmatales bacterium | reverse complement strand
ATACCCAATCCCCCAACCTTCGCCAACCTCAAACCAGAAATGGCCCTGGGGGGTCCGGCCGGGAAAACCGCCGGGGATGACCATTTCTTTCGCGAATCTCGCTTGACCGGTGCCCCCGGTCGGCGGTATGTCCGCCCCGCTTCACACACCTTTTTTCTGACCGGGGCGACACCCCGGCGGGCGTTACCGTCGCCCGTTAACGGCAGCGGAGCACGGGAGTCGGGGGACTCCCGCCGCCGCCGCGGGGTGTGCCGGCCGCACGCGGACCGGTGCTTCGACACGGAGGGGACCGAGGCTATGCTGATCCGAATGCACTCGTGGGGATGGAAAGCGGCAGCCACCCGGCTGCTGCTCGCGCCGTTGGCGGTGGGGGCGATGGCCCTGCCCGCCGTCGGCCAGCAGTACCCGCCGGCCGGTTCGGGCGCGCGCCCGGCCGCCCCGGCACGCCCGACCGACCCGGCCGAGTTGCTGCGGCTGGGCCGCCAGGCGGTGGCCGCCGGCCGGTTCGAGGAGGCCCACCGGTACGCCGGCGAGGCGGCGCGGGCCAACCCGTCCGGCCGCTGGGGGCTGTGGGCGGACAACCCGGACAAGTTGACGCGGGACGCCGCCGCGGCGGCCATCAAGGCCAACCGCGGCGAGGCCGAGAAGCTGATCGGCCAGGCGAAGGAGCTGTTCGCCCGCGCGGCCGGCGGGCCGGCCGGCCGCACCGACGCCGAGCGGATCGCCCAGTTGGACGAGGCGGCCGCCCGCATCGACCGCGCTTGCCACCTGTACGGGCCGACCAGTTTCCTGGAAGACATCAACCCGCTGGCCGAACGGCCGGAAGCGGTCAAGCAGGACATCGACGCCGCCCGCGCCAAGATGCGGCAGCGGATGCCAGTGGACGCCCGCGCCGCCGGCGGCCCGGACGCCACCCGCCCGGCGGACGTGCGGCAGACCACCTACCTTAAGCCGCGCGACCTGGAGCCGGCCCAGCCGACCGCCGCGCCCGTGTCGGCGACCGCCCGCGCCAGCGCCATCAAGATGATGGGCGAGGGGCGGGTACTGTTGGGGCAAGGGAAGGTGGTCGAGGCGCGGGCCAAGTTCACCGCCGCGCACGAGCTGAACGCGCCGTTCGGGTACAACGAAGAGAACCCGGCGCGGGGTCTCCAAGACACCCTCGCCGCCGGCAAGAAGCGGATCGACGAGCTGTCCGGCAAGGCCGAACGACTCCTCGCTGACCGCGAGTTCGCCAAGGCCGAGGTGTGCCTGGTGGAGGCCCGCCAACTGAGCGCCGGGCTGGACCTGTACACCCGCGGGGTGGACGCACAACTGGCCGCCGCCCGGCAGATGGCCGGCGGGTCGGTGAAAGTGGCCGCCCAGGCCCCGGACCTGCCCGACGTGCCGGGCCTGCCGCCGCTGCCGGCCGCGCCCGCGACGGTACCCGACGCGCCCGCCCTGCCGCCGGTCCCCGGCGCGGTGGCGAAGCCGCTGCCGCCGGCCTCCGACGCGGTGGCGAAGCCGCTGCCACCGGTGAAGACGCAGCCGAAGCCGGCGCTGCCGCCGGTGGAGATGCCGGACCTGACCACGCCCGTCGATCTCGGCCTGCCGGATTTGCCGGACGTGAAACCCGCCGCCAAGCCGCAGCCGCAGCCGAAGCCGGTGACGGCCGAAGACCAGGGTCGCCGGCTGCTCGACCTGGCCGCCGGCGAGTTGAAGAAAGGCGAGCTGGAGATGGCCAAGAAACTGGCCTTCGAGGCGCACAACGGCGACTTCGGGGTGAAGGCCGAGGCCCAGCAACTGCTCCGCGAGATCGACGCCGAGACCTACGTCCTCAAGCGGAAGGAGGCGGCCAACTCGTTCAAGGCGGCGGCCCAAGAGGCGAACGCCAAGCAGTTCGACACGGCCAAGCGGCTGCTCGACCTGATCGAGCCGACGCTGCTCGGCGACGACCAGCGGGAGCAGTACGACGCCCTCGCCGACGCCGTCGCCGGTGAACTGGCGCGGCTGAAGCAGCCGGCCCCGGCCGCCCCCGGCGGGTTGATCCAGTCGGTGCCGACGACCGACACCCCCGGCGGGCTGGCCGATCAGGCGAAGGCGATTTCCCAGATCGAGTTCCAGCAACTCCGCAACGAGGGGCTGCAAGTCGAGACGGCCGCCCGTCAGGCGTTCGACCGCGGGGACACCGACGCCGCCCTGCAACTGCTCGCCGACTTCACCGCCAAGGTGAAGGGGTCCAAGCTGTCCGCCGGCCAGCAGCAACTGCTGCTGGGGCCGATCGACCGCCGGGCGGAAAGCTTCCGCATCATGAAGCGGCACATCGACGTGACGGTGCGGGAGGCCCGCGAGAAGCGGGACCGCATCGAGACGCGGATCGTCAAGTCCCAGGCCGAGCAGCAGAAGCAGGAGGAGATCGCCAAGCGGGTGCGGCAGGTGAACGAGTTGCTGGCGACCAAGACCATCGAGTCGTACTCGAAGGCCGAGGCGCTGGCCCTGCAGACCAAGCAACTGGCCCCGGACGACCCGACCCTGACGCTGGTGTACGAACTGGCCAAGCGGAACCGCCGCTCCGAGCAGAACCGCATCGACCGCGACGCCAAGGAGTCGATGAACTGGGAGCTGTTCCGCGACGCCGAGCAGATCGGGCCGCTGGTGACCGGGGGCAACCCCATCGCGCGGAACCTGGAGCGGTCGCAGAACGCGCTGCTGCGGGGGGACGGGTCGGACTTCTACATCAAGTCCCGCACGCCCATCGAGCGGGAGATCGAGCTGAAGCTGACGAAGCCGCTGACCGTCGAGTTCCAGAACGCCACCATGCGGGACGTGATCAACAAGTTCCGCGAAGTGGCGGCGATGAACATCGTCGTGGACGACGCCGCCCTGGAGGCGAAGGGGATCGACCTGGACCAACTGCTGGTGTCGGAGAAGATCCTACAGCCGATCTCCCTGCGGAACGTGATGACGCTGATCCTGAGCAAGGCGCGGCTGATGCAGGTGGTGGAGAACGACGTGGTGCGGGTGACGACCGAGGAGCGGGCCAAGGGGCGGCTGTACACGAAGGTGTTCTCGGTGATGGACCTGGTGACGCCGATCCCGGACTTCGCCCTGCCCGAGCACGCGGTGCTGAGCAAGGCGCTGGCCAAGTCCACCCAGCCGAACTTCCCGTGGGCGAACGGCGGCGGCCAGGGGCCGACCCCGACCACCCCGCGGACCGGCCTCCAGTCGGGCACCGGGCAGATGGTCAGCCAGCCGTTCGGCAGCCAGCCGGGCAGCCCGTTCGTGCCGGGCAACAGCGGCGTCCTGGACAACAGCCAGAACCCGCTCGCCGGCAGCGCGACGATGGCCCCGACCCGGCAGAACGCCAGCGGCAAGCTGATGCAGATGATCACCAAGCTGGTGAAGCCGTACAGTTGGGACGACATGGGCGGGGCCGGGCGGCTGGATTACTACGACATCGGCGGCGCGCTGGTGGTGAATCAGACGGCCGACGTGCTGCAGGAAGTGACCGAACTGCTCGAGTCCCTCCGCCGCCTGCAGGACCTGTCGGTGGCCGTCGAGATCCGCATCCTCACCCTCAGTGAGGCGTTCTTCGAGCGGGTCGGCGTCGACTTCCAGATGAACATCAAGACGCAGGGGAACGCCAACTTCGAGCGGCAGTTGACCAGCGGCCAGTTCACCCCGGAGCCGTTCATCAACGACATCAGCAACACCGGGGTGGTGACCGGGTGGAACCCGAACGCCGGCGGGTTCACTTCCGACCTGGGGGTGCCCATCCGCCCGAACACCTACGGGTACTCGGTGCCCCCGTTCGGCGGGTATCCGGGCAACGGCAACGGCGGCCTGAACCTCGGCCTGGCGTTCCTGAACGACATCCAGGTGTTCATGTTCCTGGAGGCGGCCGCCGGCGACCGCCGGGCGAGCGTCATGCAGGCCCCGAAGATCACCCTGTTCAACGGCCAGACGTCGACGATCCTGATCAACGACTTCCAGTACTTCACCACGAACCTTCAGATCATCAACGTCAGCGGGCAGTTCGTGTACATCCCGCAGAACACGCCGATCGGCATCGGCAGCCAGGGGCAGCCGGGGGTGAGCATCGCGGTGCAGGCGGTGGTGACGGCGGACCGCCGGTTCGTCCGGCTGAACCTGCCCATCAACCTGTCCAGCCTGACCTCGGCGACCGTCCCGCTGTTCCCGATCACGGCGTTCCTGACGCCGGTGTTCGAGGGCGGGTCGCAGGGCATCCCGATCCCGTTCACCCAGTTCTTCCAGCAGCCGGCCTTCACCGACATCCAGGTGAACACCACGGTGCTGGTGCCGGACGGCGGGACGGTGCTGCTCGGCGGGTTGAAGTCCACGGCCGAGGCCCGCAATGAGTTCGGGCCGCCGGTGGTGAGCAGCATCCCGTACCTGAACCGGCTGTTCCGCAACACCGGCATCGGGCGGGAGACCCGCCACCTGATGGTGATGGTGACCCCGCGGATCATCATCGCCAGCGAGGAAGAGGAGCGAGCGACGGGCGAGCGGTAATCGACGACGAGTTCGGGACGTGAAACCGACACGCACGCCGCCTCCGCTTTGGCACCCTGCCAGGGCGGAGGCGGTCGTCATTTGGGCCGCGAGCGTGCGACCGGCGCTGTCCGCGCGTCAAATCTGCACCCGCTTGTTGTACACCCACCACTCGCCCATCACGACGGCCAGGCCCACCACCAGCAAATACTTCCACAGGTCGCGGGGTTGCTTGCGGGTGTCGCCGGCGGTCAGTTTCTCCGCGCCGATCT
>JBBRUO010000514.1:0-4797 GCA_038247725.1 Gemmatales bacterium | reverse complement strand
GCCGACGAGTTCGTCCTGCTGGACAACTTCTACTGCAACGGCGTGCTGTCCGCCGACGGGCACTCGTGGGTGACGGAGGGGAACGTCACCGACCACCTGGAGAAGGCGTTCGGCGGGTTCACCCGCAGCTACACCTACGGCGACGACCCGCTGACGTATTCGTCGTCCGGGTTCCTGTGGGACAACGCCCTGCTCCGGGGCCGCACCGTCCGCAACTACGGCGAACTGGTGGACACGAAGATCACCACCAAGGGCGCGAAGTTCCCGGAGGTGTACGCCGACTACATGAAGAAGGCTGGCAAGGTGGAGTTCAAACACGTCCTCGCCATTGATCCGCTGTGGCAACGGTCATGCCAGGAGTACCCCGGCTGGAACATGAACATCCCGGACGTGCAACGGGTGGACGTGTTCCTGAAGGAGCTGGCCGCCGCCGAGAAGAAGGGCGAGTGGGCGAACCTGACCTTCCTGTATCTGCCGCAGGACCACGGGTCCGGCACGACGCCGGGGATGCCCACCCCGAAGGCGCACATGGCCGACAACGACCTGGCCCTCGGCCGCGCCGTGGAGGCCATCAGCAAGAGCAAGTTCTGGCCGAAGACCGCCATCTTCGTCGTCGAGGACGACCCTCAAGACGGCTGGGACCATGTGGACGGGCACCGCTCCATCGGGCTGGTGATTTCGCCGTACACCAAGCGGAAGGCGGTCGTCAGCAAGTTTTACAACCAGACCTCCGTCGTCCACACCATGGAGCAAATCCTCGGCCTGCCGCCGATGAACCAGATGGACGCGCTGGCCCCGCTGATGACCGACTGCTTCACCGACAAGGCGGACCTGACGGCGTACACCGCCCGCCCGGCGACGATCCCGCTGGACCAACTGAACCCGCCCCGGAAGAAGCTGCCGCCGAAGGAGCAGGCGCTGGTGGACATCAGCCTGCGGCAGGACTTCACGCGGCCGGATCGGGTGGACGACGACGAGATGAACCGGGTGCTGTGGCACGCGGTCAAGGGGGTGGACGCGCCGTACCCGGTGGAGTGGGCCGGGGCGCACGGCCGCGGGCTGAACGGCCTGAAGTTGAAGCACGCCGGCCCGCCCGAGCGGGAGTAATCTCGACGGCCGGGCGCTACCCGGCACACGGGAGCGCGTCGGGGATGTCGAACGTGGTGCCGTTGAGCACCACCCGCCGCAGCGGCCAGTGTTCGCCCGGCGTCACCGACACGCCGCCGGCGTCGGACACCAGCATTGTGTCTACTACGGCCGCGCCGCCGACCCGCGCCTGCCACGTCAGCGGCTGGCCGGCGGCGAATTTCTCGTCCACCCCCGCCTTCCGCAACTCGTCGGCGGCGAACCAGCCGGCCCCGAACCCCGGTTGGCTCAGCCGCCACTCGTGTTCAAACGGCCCGTCTCTGAGCAGGTGAACCGCCGAGTCCACCGCCGCCACGACGGATTGCCCCGGCGTGCTGGCCGCGCGGTACACGGCCGACACCCGCACCGCCGCGTCGAACGCCGCCTTCCGCTCGGCGTCCGGTTCGCCGAACCAGACCGTCCGCCCGGCCGTCACCGACAGCCCGTTGCGAGTGGCGGTCAGTTGCAGGTGACAGGCGGTGCGAATCGGCGCGTCGGTGAACCCGGCCCGCCGGAACACCCGCCCGCGGTCGTCGGCGACGACGCTCAGGGCTACCGGCTCGGCCCCCTTCCGCACGATCCGGTTGGCCAACTGCCCGGCCGCGCCCGCTTCCGTCTCGCCGGGGCGGATCGCCCGCGCGGTGGCCTCCAGCGCGTGCGCCACCGCCGCACCCAAGGCCACGGCGTTCGCCCGGTCGGTCGCCATCAGCGGGCGGAGCTCCGGCCGCAGCTTGTCGTTCACCAGCGGCAATCCGGGGAACGGCCGGTCGGAGGCGACTTTCTTCCCCGCCACCAGATCGCCCAGCAGCGCCGCCCGCCCGACCGCCCACTGCCACTCCTTCAGCATGAACCCGAGGCCGTCAAGCTCCTCGTCGAACAGCCGGTGCGAGTCGGAGTTGCCGCACACCAGCCACCGCTGGCGGCCGTTGGTATACACGCCCGGCCGCTCGCCATCGGCGATCAGCCCCCGCGTGGTCATGCCGCCGGTGAACCAGGCGACGTGCGCCGGCATGAACAGCATGACCGCCTCGCACTCCAGCTCTTGGAAGATGCGGGCGAGGGTCGCCTGTTTGGCGTCGGTGTCGGCCCGGCGGGCCTGAACGGCGTCGGTCATCGGCGGAGTTCTCCGGCCGCGTATCGGGCGGCGAGTTCGACGTACCGGCGGCTGATGGCGCGGGTCCGCTCCACGTCTTCCGGCGTCACGGCGCGGACCACTTTCCCCGGCACCCCCATCACCAAACTGCGCGGCGGGACGACCATCCCCGGCGGCACCACGCACCCGGCGGCGATCACGCACTCCGCTCCGATGTCGGTGCCGGACAGCACCTTCGCCCCGATCCCGACGAGGGTGTCCGCCCGCACCCGGACGCCGTGCAACACCGCCGCATGCCCGACCACCACCCCCGGCTCGATCTCCTGGGGCACGCCGAAGTCGCAGTGTACGATCACCCCGTCTTGCAGGTTCACCCGCTCGTGCAGGGTAATCGGTGCCACGTCCCCGCGGACGACCACACCGAACCAGACGTTCGCGCCGGCGGCGACGCGAACTTCCCCGCAGACGACGGCGGTGGCGGCGAAGTACGCCCCATTCACGGCGCGAAACAGTGGCTCCGACCCGCTCACTGGCGTCCCTCCCCAAGGTGTTGCGCATTGTAGGGGCGGGCGAGCCGCCCAAACACGAATGATGAATGACATTATTTACACATATCAAGCTCACAAGCCGACGACAAACCCAGGGATCCACCCGAACCCAACGGGTCGCACGGCTTCCGCGAGCCGTCGCTTTCCGGACTTCTCTCACGGCGGCGGCGGCGGGCGGCCGATAGGTGTGGAATGACGCCGACTACGATCACCTTCGCCCCCGGCCCGCGCCCCGACACCGTCCGCGCGGCGGATGGTACCGTCAAGACCGCCCCCGTTGGGTGGATCCTGCTACCACCCGGCGACGCCGGCCTGACCCGCCGGGTGAAAGCCGCCGGCGAGTACTGGGCCGTCGCCGAGAAGAAGGGCCGCAAGGTGTTCTCGCGCGGCCTGTGGGCACCCGCCGCGACGGTCGAACGGCTGCGGGCCGAACTGGACGCGGAGCGCGGCACCGAGACGTTCGCCAGACGCAAAGAAGCCGATGCCGCCCGCCGCGAGAAGGCCCAAGTCGCCTACGTCGAGGACTTCCTCGGCGCGGTCGTGGCCTTTCTCGCCTTCGACCCCATCCACGCCGACCTCGCGGGCAAGTTGGCCCAGGCCGTCACCGCCCACGCCACCCCGGTCGGCAGCGGAACCGTCGCGCGGACCAAGCGCATCCCCGTCGAGGACCGCGCCGAGGCGGCCGTCATCGCCTGGCTGCGGCACCAGACGACCGGGTACGACGGCATGGTCATCCCGCGCGTGGCGGGGAAGCGGCGGGAGGTGCGGCGGATGCTGGCGCGGCGGTCGCAGGAGTTGCTCGCCCGCTACCGCCGGGGAGATCCGTCACCCGCCGAGTGCCTGCTGCGGAAGGCCCTGGGTTAAAGCACCGACGCGAAGGAAGAATCCCGGTCGAGTTGAGGCGATTCCGCCGTCTCCCGTGGCCTGACTCTCCAGAGCCGGGCCGAAGTACCTAAGCGGTCCGGCCCGGCTCTGGAGAGCTGTCTATTACCCACATCTTTTGGGTTTGGGCTTTCTGCGGGGTTTGATGGCCTCGGCCAACTCGAACCCTCGCACCAAGTCGGCGAGCCGCTGGTAGCCCCGCCAGATCGACGCCCACCCCGGTGGGCCGTCCCCCGTCCGACCTACCCACCCGCCCAGCCGCGCCACCGCGTCCACGAACTGACGCACCGTCGCCGGCGACGCCCGCGTCGGCTCCAACGCCGCCACCACCGCCACCTCCACGTCGCTCGCCACCGTCTCCACCGGGTCGTCCGGCCGCCCCTCCCGATACCACCGCAGCCCCAACACCCGCACCGCCACCACGCTCAACAGCGCGATCGCCGCCAACAACCGGTCCTTCGTCTCGAACCGCACCTTCTCGATCCCCAACCCCGTCTTCTGCACCTTGTGGTACTCCTCCGCCGTCGGCCAACGCCACTCGGACCAGCCGCAGTACCGCACCAGCGCGTCCGCCGATTGGTCCGCTAAATCCGTTCCCAGGATCCACTCCAGCGGGTCCACCCCGGCCGGCGGGTGCGGCTCCCACACCCGCACCACCGTGACCGTCAGCGGGGCCTCGGCCCGCCACCGCGGCTCCCCCTTGGGCGGCCGAACCGTCACCCGCACCGACCCCAGCGCCAGCCGCGCCACCCGCGACGGACGCCCGCCCCGACTCCCGATCTCCAACTCCTTCGTCGTCGTCACCGGCACCCGCCGGGCCTCGTCCATCAGGTCTCGTTGGGTCTCGTCGTCGGGCGTTTCGTCCGGCGATTCCAAGGGAACACCCACGGCCCGGTTCTGAACCAGGCGGATCAGGAAGTGGCCGGCGGTCGAGCGGCACGTCGCCATCAGGCCGAAGCAGTCGGCCCCCCGGTCGCCGACGTGAACCCAGTGGGCGTCGTCCGGCATGCGGCCGACGGCCGTCACCCCGTCGAGCCAGATGTCCGACTCCCGCCGAGGTCGGCGGGCGCGCCGGCCGCGGGTCTCGCCGGCCGGCGTGGGTTCGCGGAGGAAGGTCTGCTGGTGGATCAGGCCGAGCAGCTCGTGGGT
>JBBRUO010000513.1:0-4800 GCA_038247725.1 Gemmatales bacterium | reverse complement strand
GACGCCAGTTGGTCGAGGTAGTCGCGGCCGCTGTACGTCTTGAACAACAGCACCCACCGCAGGGAGCGGGCGCGGCTGCCGTTCACCCCTTTGCCGCCGTCGCCGTCCTTGTTCGGCCCGTCGCCCGCCCCCGGCCCGCCCATCTCTGGCATTCCGGGGCCAGCAGTTCCGCCACCACCATCTCCTGACCCGCCCATCCCCGGAAAGCCGGGGCCGCCGAATCCTTTCGCCACCGCCGGCCGTTTGAAGGCCAGTTTCTGGTACGTCCCGCCCAACTCCACCTGCCCGGCGAACTCCCACCCGTCGGCGGCGCGCTTGGTGAACAGGTCCGCCAACTTCTTCTCGGAGTCGGGGAGATCGACCAGCGCGTGTTCGACGCGCGGCATCGGAGCCGGTGACATCCCACCCCCCGGCATGCCCGGCCCGCCACCCCCCGGCATCCCTGGCCCGCCCGGCCGGCCCTGCCCAGCCCCGCCCGGCGGCTGCCCAGCGGGGCCGCCCACCGGACCGGGGAATTGCGCGTCGGCGGTGCCGCGCCAGCCGCCCGCGCCGAGCGTCACGGCCGAGGCGGTCAGCACCGCGGCGGCCAGCAGTTTCACTTTCATCAGCGTCCCCTCCAGTACGGATTGCGTCAGGGTCAAGACGGCCGACGGGACCACCCCGCCCGCCGCCAGTGACAGAACCTTGTCGGCAACAGCCACCGGTGCGGCGGCGGTCGTGACGCCGACGCCGATCACCCCGGCGACGACGACGGGGGCCAACCCCCGCGCCGTCAGCCGCTTCAGCAACTGTTGCCGGGCGCGGGCCAGTCGCCCCGTCAGCGTCCCCACCTTCCAGCCCAGCCGCGCCGCCGCGTCGTGTTGCCGCACCCCTTGCAGGTCGCACAGTACCAGCGCCAACCGGTGGGTGGCGGGCAGCTTCTCGATTTCCTGGTGAACCGCCGCGTGCAGGTCGTCCCACGCCAGTTCGCCCAGGATCACGGCCTCGGTGCGGGCCGCCCGCTCTTCCCGTCGTCGCCGTCGGGCGGCCGTGCGTCGGGCCTTCAGGCACACCCGCACCGCCACCCCGTGCAGCCAGCCGCCGACCGCCTTCGCCCGCGCCGCCACCCCCGCCGACCGCACCAGCGCGAGGAAGGTCGCCTGAAACGCATCCTCGGCGTCGGACTCGGAAGGCAGCATTTGCCGGCACACGCCCCACACCAGCCCGCCGTGCCGTTGCACCAGCACCGCGAACGCGGCCTGATCCTGCCCGTCGGCGAACCGCCGGAGCAGTGCGGCGTCCTCGCCGACTTCCACGCCCGTGGAACTCAGTTGGCGGAGAACGGATTGCAGGAGCGTGGTCACGGGAGTCCTCGGTCGGCCGTCACCCGGATGTTCCCGCTCGGCGGAAATGCCTACAAGTATTTTGCCACGACTTCCGCCCGGACCACCATGCCCACGGGCTATTCAGCGGTTGAAGTTGGGCAAGATGTTGAACCACAAAGGACACGAAGGGCACGAGGAAAAACCGCGTGTTCCGCTCGCTTCTTTCATTTCGTGTCTTTCGTGCACTTCGTGGTTCAGTTCGCTTCTCTTCAATCTCTGAGCAGCCCTGGCACCGCCCTGAATTCCCGCTTGCATCGGCGGCGTCCGGCGGTATAGACGTGGTCTTCCTTCGCCACGACCCGGACGGGAGACACGGGATATGGACGCCCCGGTCCGCCGACTCATGACCGCGCTCGCGCTCGGCTCGCTGCCGCTCACCGGTTGCGCGCTGCTCGACCGCGACACCGACCGGATGGTGCAATCCGAGCTGCGATCGAAAGCCCCGCTGCCGCCGCCCGCCGGCACCCCGCCGGTGCCGACGTTCGAGACGCCGGAAGTGACGCCCCGCGGGCAGGCCCCGCGCGGGCCGGTGATCCCCGGCGGCCCGCTGCCGCCGGCCCCGATCAAACCCGGTCCGGCCGCCCCGCCAGTCGCCACGCCACCCGCGCCCGTCTCCCCGTTGCCCCCGGACGCCGACCCGGCCACCGCCGACCTGTTCCCGCCGCCGCCGTCCTCCCTGCCCCCCAGCCCCCCCACCACGCGGGTGAAGCTGGTGGCCACCATCGGCCCGGAGTACTTCGTCACCGAGGAGGAAGTCGGGATGATGGTCCGCCAGCGGGTGCGGGATTACATCGCCCTGACCGGCGAAGAGCGGCTGGCCAAGGAGCGGGAGGTGTACCGCGAGGAACTCCGCCGGCTGATCGAGCGCGAGCTGATCGTCGCGGAGTTCGTCGGCCGGGTGCGGAAGAACAAGGCGGAGATGCTGCCGGGAATCTGGCAGGACGCGAGCGGTATCGCCGACCGGCAGATCCGCGAGTTCCGGCGGATCAATGACCTGACCAGCGAGGAGAAATTCACCCAGGTGCTCGACGGGATGGGGCTGAACCTGAAGGCGTACAAGCGGAACATCGAACGGGTGACGATGACCAACATGTACCTGCGGGAGTTGCTCAAGGACAAGGGGAAGGTCATCAGCCTGGCCGAGATCGAGGACTACTACCGCCGGCACCCGGCCGATTTCCGCGTCGAGGACCGCGTGGTGTGGCAGCACCTGTTCGTCAGCTTCAACGGGTCCGACTCGCCGGCCGACGCGAAGAAGCGGATCGACTGGCTGCTCGCCCAGGTGAACGGCGGGGCCGACGTGGCGAAGCTGGCCACCGAACACGGGCACGGCGACAGCGCCCTCCGCGACGGCGGCGGGGTCGGCACCAAGCGGGGCGAAATCCTGCCCCGCGAGTTGGAGCCGACGGTGCTGTCCTTGAAGGCCGGGCAACTGAGCGGGATCGTGGCGACGGCCACCGGCTACCACGTCATCAAGGTGCTGGAGCGGGACGTGGCCGGCGTCCGCCCGTTCGACGCCCAGGTGCAGGCCGACGTCCGCAACAAGCTGACCGACATGCTCATCAAGCAGGAGCGGGACAGGGTGGTCGAGGACTTGTGGCGGCGGTCGGCCGTGACGGTCATTGAGAAGTAACGAAATCCCCGGCGTCGGCGGTTCGGAATTCGGCCGAAGCCGTCCGTCCCGCCGGACGCCTCACGGAAGCGGCCGCCGGCCCTTCAAGAATCCGCCCTTCAGCCCGGCCACGGTCATCAGCATCTGTCGCTTCACCCACGGAATCCGTGGCAACAGCGGCAGTGATTGGTCCCGGAGCCAACCGAGAATGTTCCAGTCGGATTGGAAGAACGGCGACAGGAAGTGCGTGACAGCCGCGTAATACCGGTGATACCCGGCCTGCCGGCGGCGAAACAATCGAAACGCCGCGAGCGGGGAATTCGTCTCCGCGATGCAAGCGGCCAAGATCGTCGCGTCGATCATGGCGATGTTGATGCCCTGGCCGAGGTGCGGACTCATCGCGTGGGCCGAGTCGCCGATGAAGACGGTGTGGCGGTCGAACCGCCGGCCGAGCCACACCGCCCGGTAGGAGGTGAACAAGAACTGGTCGAAGTCGATGACGTGTTCGAGCGCGTCGGCGGTCTCCGGGCAGAACCGCAGCATGTCCGCCTTCAGCGCGTCCAGCCCGCGCACCCGCACGTCGGTGAAGTCCCGCTTCGGCAGCCCCCAATACAGCGTGCAAAGGCCGTCGCCAAGCGGCAGCACCCCGCACAGCTTCCGCGACCGCTCGACCACTTGCAGCAGCCGCCCTTGCACGGCGGTACTCGGCACGATGGCCCACAGCGTCCCGTGGGCGTACTCCCACTTCCACTGGCGGCCGCCCATCTCCGCCCGCAACCGGGACCGCGACCCGTCCCCGCACACCAGCAGGTCGAACGGCCCGTGCGTCTCGCCGAGGCCGTCCACCACGGACACCGTGCCGTCCGCGTGCGGCACCCGGCGGACGATGTCGCGGCCGAGCCGCACGTCCGCGCGGGTGGTTTCGACCAACTGCTTGAGTTCCTCGAACAGCACCCCGCGATGGACGCCGTAGGCGCGCATCCCCGGCTCGAAGTCGGCGTACCGGTTGACGATCATGGTCCGCCCGTCGGCGTGCCGGGCGAACAGCGATTCGACTGGCGCGGCACGGGCGAGTACCCGGTCGAGGATGCCGAGGCAGGCGAGGATGTGCTGGCCGGACGGTTGCAGGATCACCCCGGCCCCGCACGGCGACACTTCGGGCGCTTGCTCGAACAGCGTCACCGCATGGCCGGCGGACGCGAGCCAGTAGGCGGTGGTGGCCCCGGCCATCCCGAACCCGACGACGGCGACCCGATACGGGCGTGGCATGGGTCTCACTCGTCGAAGATGGGGTCATCGCCGTTGGCGGTGATGGCCGCCTTCAGTGCCTGCGGGTTCATGTTCTTGCGGAAGGTGCGGATGGATCCGTCCCCGAGGAGGACGGCAAAGGTCGTCAGGCCGGGCCGCCCCATCGTCGTCGGATCGGGCGGGGTGTTCGGGTCGAACTTGATCTCGGCGAACCGCGTCCACGTCACCTTTTGGCCGGATTCGACAACGAAAATGGTGTTCGACAGGCCGTCCCCGATCTCCTCCAGACTGAGTGGGCCGGTCAGCGGGAAGACCGTGCCGGGGCCGTAGAAGACGCGGTGGCGGGTGTCCGGGTCGGTCTTCGTGTCCGGGTCGGAATAGGTTCTGATCGGTTGCGCGGCGAACGGCTTGTTTTGCGCGCTGTCCCACGGTTGACCCAAGTTCATCTGGTTGTAAACCGCGCTTTCCTCGATGTACGGCAGCATTTCCACCCGCCAGCTCAATCGGGAACCCCACTCGCTCTCCGGCACCGGCGGGGCCAACGGCGGTTGCACGACGGGGGACGGCAGGTGTGTC
>JBBRUO010000512.1:0-4802 GCA_038247725.1 Gemmatales bacterium | reverse complement strand
GGCCGTGTCGCGTTCGGTGCCGGCCGGCCGCAACGGGGCGAGCAGGCCGTCCAGTTGGTCGAAGTACTTGAACCCGGCCAGCGGACGGGTGGGGGCGGACGCCGACGGCATGGGGAAACCCTCGCGGAATCCCCACACACTAACCCGGCCCCATCCGCGGCGCAAGTCCCGTGCCGAACACTATTGCCGGCTCGACTCACAACTCCTAATGCCCCTTGCTTGCGCGGCGGGCTGACAACACACCGCGAATAATCCAGTCGTGCGCGATTTGCAAGCACGATTGCCTATTTTGAATGCAGATGACCATCGGTCTGCTTCTCGCCCCTTTCCAGTGATTCTCCCCCAAACCCTTTCCCAGTATGGGCTTACAAAACCGCATCGAGCGTGAATGCGATTTGGCACGGGGCCTGCTTTCTATTCCTTCGGCGAGAGCCAAAACCGGGTCGGACACAGAGGGAGAGGCTGTGTCCGGCCCGGTTTCTTTGTCGTCCGGTCTCCCGTCGTCCCGCATTCCGTCACTTCGCCTTGCCCTCGCCGCCTCGCCGCCGATAGAGTTATTGATTCGCCATTCCCGGTCGGAACGAGTCCGACCACCCCACCCGATTCGACGAACTTATGCCGCCGACCGCGAAACCCGTTTCGCCCGCCGCTTCGCCCGCGGCCCCGCAGTTCGACCCCACCAACCCGTTCTTCGTCCAACAGGACCGCACGGTCCTCGTGGAGGTGGAGAACCCCAAATACGCCGCCGCGCGCGACGCGCTGGCCCCGTTCGCCGAGTTGGAGAAAAGTCCGCAGCACATCCACACCTACCGCATCACCGACTTGAGCGTGTGGAACGCCGCCGCCGCCGGCATGACCGCCGACGACATGCTCGGCGTGCTGGCGGAGTACACCAAGTTCCCGCTGCCGACGAACATCCCGGCGAACATCGCCGACGCCGTCAGCCGGTACGGGCGGGTGAAACTGGAGCGCGCCCCGGACGCCACCCTGCGACTGGTGTGCGACGACAAGCCGCTGCTGGTGGAACTCGCCCGCAACAAGAAGTTGAAGGAGTACCTCGGCACGAAACTCGACGACACCAGTTTCGCCATCGAACCGGTGAACCGGGGGATCGTCAAGCAGTTGCTCATCACCATCGGCTACCCGGCGGAAGACCTGGCCGGGTACACGGAGGGCGCGGCGCTGCCGATGGCGGTGCGGTCGGTGGCCGCGTCCGGGATGCCGTTCAACGTGCGGGACTACCAGCGGGAGTCGGCCGACGTGTTCCACGCCGACGGCGGCGCGCGGGGCGGGTCGGGGGTCATCGTGCTGCCGTGTGGCGCGGGCAAGACCATCGTCGGCATCCTGGCCATGTGCCTGCTGCAAAAGAACACGCTCGTCCTCACCACCAGCATCACCGCCGTGAAGCAGTGGGTGCGGGAAATCCTGGACAAGTCCGACCTGACGCCGGACCAGGTGAAGGAGTACACCGGCGACGTGAAGGAGATCGGCCCGGTGACGGTGGCGACGTACCAGATCGTGACCTACCGCCCCGGCAAGAAGCGGAAGAAGAAGGCGAAGGGCGACAAGGAACCGGCGGCCGCCGTGCCGGACGCGGAGGGCACTCCGGGGAAGTCCACCGCCGTCAGCAAGCGGCGGTTGCCCGTCGCCGCGAACGCGCCGGAAGAGGACGAGGAACTCGACGACTTCGCCCAGCAGTTGCTTGCCGAGCAAGAGCAAGAAGACGCCGGCGATGGTGGTGATGACGAGGAGGACACCGGCCCGACCGGCCCGACCGATCCGGCCAACTACCCGCACTTCAAGCTGTTCGAGGAGCGAGACTGGGGGCTGATCGTGTACGACGAGGTCCACCTGTTGCCCGCGCCGGTGTTCCGCGTGACGGCCCAAATCCAGGCCCGCCGACGCCTCGGCCTGACGGCCACGCTCATCCGCGAGGACGGCCGGGAAGGGGACGTGTTCACCCTCATCGGGCCGAAGAAGTATGACGTGCCGTGGCGGGAGTTGGAAACTAAGGGGTGGATCGCGTCGGCCAGTTGCTCGGAAGTCCGGGTCGCCCTGCCGGACGACCGCACCCGCATGGAGTACGCCGTCGCCGACTGGCGGCACAAGTACCGCATCGCCTCCGAGAACATCGCCAAGGATGACGTGGTAGCGGAGTTGCTCCGGCAGTACCAGGACCAGCGGGTGCTGGTGATTGGTCAATACTTGTCGCAGTTGAAGATCATCGCCAAGCGGTTCGACCTGCCGCTGATTACCGGCAGCACGCCGAACAAGGAGCGGGAAGACCTGTACGGCAAGTTCCGCACCGGGGCCGTGCGGCATCTGGTGTTAAGCAAGGTGGGCAACTTCGCCATCGACCTGCCGGACGCGAACGTCCTCATCCAGGTGAGCGGCACCTTCGGCAGCCGGCAGGAAGAGGCCCAGCGGCTCGGCCGCATCCTCCGCCCGAAGTCCAGTGGGGAAGGGGACGCCCACTTCTTCACGCTGGTGACCCGCGACACCCGCGAACTCGACTTCGCTCACCACCGGCAGATGTTCTTGACGGAGCAGGGCTACAGCTACCAAATCCTCGACGAACGCGAAGTGATCGCGAAGTCGTCGCATGGCGGATGACGAGATGAAGAATGTGGAGTATGGACGGGATCACAGGATGGAAGGCAGGGATAAGAACCAAGAATTTTCTTCCATCCTGCCTCTCATCCTGTGATCCTGTCCATTTATTTCGATACTCGAATCTCCACCACCTCCCGCTTCCCCGCCGACGGGGTCGTTACCGACTTCGTCGTCTCCCCCACGGTGACGACGAAGTCAGTGGCCGGCTTCAGGTCGAAGGCCAGGACATCATTGAGGTCGTTGGTCTCGCCACGCGAGGTGCCGCTGAACCCCTTCTTCTCCTGGCCCTTTTCCACCACCGACACGGCGACCGCGACCCGCTTGCCGTCGGCCCCAACGACGCGCACCAGCAGCTTTGCCGTCTCCGTTTTCGGCGCGGGTTTGGCGTAGCGGTCGGTAACATTCTCACCCGGCACGGTGGTGTTCCGCATCGCCCACACCAGCGGGAAGTGCGTGTCGCCTTGCTTGGCGAAACTGGCCGCGTAGATGGCGTGCTTCGGGTCGTCCTTCTTCGCCTGCGAGGCGTTGCCGACGAACCAGCCGCGATCCAGCCCGGCCGGGTCGGGTTCGCACGCGCCGGTGAAGTGCCAGTCCTTGTCCCAGATTTCCAGCCAGGTGTGGTTGCCGGAGTTATTCGCCCATAACGGCGTACCCACCACCCGTGTCGGCACACCCATCGCCCGGCAGGCGTCACTCAGCAAGATGCTCAGCCCGGTGCAGGACGCCAGCCCGGTCTTCATCGTCTCCAACGGCCCCTGGTTCGCAGCCCGCCGGCCGGTCGAATACTTCACCTTCAGCTTCGGGAACAGCTCTTTGTTCAGCGTCATGGCCACGTCGGTCGCGGTCTTGCAGTTCTTCACCAGCGGCTTGCATAACTTGTAGAGTTCCGCGCGCCACGGGTCGCGGGTTTCGTCGATGTTGGCGTAGGGCAGCACGTTGTTGAAGAAGATCGCTTCGGGCACATCCTTCGCCCACGGGAACTCGGCGCGGGCCTTGTACGCCAGGGTCAGGTTCTCCAGCAGGTAGTCGGCCGTCAGCGCCTTCGCGTCCTGCTCTGGCATGTGCGTGAGCAGGAACGCGAGTCCGGGGCGGTGATCCTTCTCGGCGACGCGCAGCGCCTTCTCCAACTCGGCACGGTTCGCGCCGGCCTTCTCGAGGGTGGCGTCCACTTCCTTCGGCCACCACTTGGCGGCCGGCTGTTGGGCGAACGCGGGCGCGGTGATGAGGAAAGCGAGCAGCGCAAGGCTTTTCATGACGGGGTTCTCGGTCGAAGTTGGTGATGGGGATAAGAATACCACCTCTTCGCGGCGAGTTAACGAGCCGCGCCCCCGCGCGGGAACGGGACAAGCCGCGAAGAGGTCTCACGCCTCCGGCTCTGGCCCGCGCTTGGTCATCAGCGACACCACCACCAGTACGGCGAAGCTCAGTGGAATCGTCACGATGCCCGGCTGGCTGAAAGGTGTGAGCGCGTCCGTCGCCGGCAGGCCGTAGACGCTGGCGAAGGTGTCACCGCTCAGCAGAATCCACGCCAGCGAAGAGACCATCCCGACCACCACCGAGGCGATGATGCCCTGCTTCGTCGTCCGCTTCCAGAACAGCAGCATCACGAGCGCCGGCAGATTTGCCGAGGCCGCCACGCTGAACGCCCAGCCGACCAGGAAGTTGACGTTCATCTTCTCGAACAGGATGCCCAGCACCACCGCCACCGCGCCGACGCAAATGGCCGCGAACTTGCCCAGCCGCACCTTCGCAGAGTCGGTCAGGTCCATCTTCAGGTAGCCGCCGAGGAGGTCGTGAACCACGGCCCCGCTCGCCGCGACGATTAGCCCGCTCACGGTGCCCAGGACGGTCGTGAACGCCACCGCCGAGATGAGCGCGAACGGCAGCACGCCGAACGTCTTCGCCAGCAGCGGAGCGGCCATGTTGCTGTCGGTCACATCCAGGTTGCCGCCGGTCATCGCGCCCAAGCCGAGGTACAGCGTGAGGACGTAAAAGATGCCGATGGTGGTGATGCCGACGACGGTACTCTTCCGCGCGGCGGCCGCATCCTTCACCGTGTAATAGCGGATGAGGATGTGCGGCAGGCTGGCGGTGCCGCAGAACAGCGCCAGCATCAGTGACAGGAAGTTGAGTTTTGCCGTGATGGAATCGCCTTGCAGACCCTTGAAAGTCGGGCTGTTGCCGGGTCT
>JBBRUO010000511.1:0-4803 GCA_038247725.1 Gemmatales bacterium | reverse complement strand
TGAAGCGACGAAGAGTTTGAACCACGAAGGACAGGACGAGCACGAAGAAAACGGCGGAGAACTGAACATTTCCTCATTGTGTCCTTCGTGATCTTCGTGGTTCCAATCTTGCCCACCCTCACACACTGAACAGCCCTGGGCCGCTGACGGGTCGGGCTAGGCAAGCGGCGGCGGAGGTGTTAAAAGCGGGGCGGAATCGGGTCGTCGCCTTTCCGCCAGGGGTCCGCCGTGTACAAGACGTTGCTCTGTCTGCGCTACCTGCGGACCCGCTATTTGGCGTTCGTGTGCATCGTGTCCGTGCTACTCGGTGTGGCCACGCTGATCGTCGTGAACAGCGTCATGAGCGGGTTCAGCACGAAGCTGCGGGACCGCCTGCGGGGCATCCTGTCCGACGTGCGGGTCGAGTCCGACCGCACCGACGGGTTCGCCGAGACGACGGCCGAACTGGAAGCCAAAGTCATGGCCTCCCCGGCCGGCCCGTACATCGCCGCGACCGCCCCGACGGTGGAGGTGGCGGCGCTCATGCAGTTCACCGTGCGGGACAAGTACGGGCGGAAGGTGCCCATCACCAAACAGGTGCGGGTGATCGGCGTCGATCCGGTCAAGCAGGGCGGCGTCGGCGGGTTCGCGGAATATCTGGTGCGGCAGAAGGACGCGGCCGTCCCGACCTTCGACATGACCGCCGACGCGCTGTACCGTCACCGCACCAACCGCTTCTTCGATTTGGAAGACGACCTCCGCCCGCGACAGGAGTTGCCGCCGCCCCGCGTGCCCGACCCGGCCGTACCGAAGCCCGGCGCGTTCCTGGATAACCCGGTGCTGGAACCCGAGCCGCCGGCGAAGCCGCTGCCGCAGTTCTTCCGCCCGCGAGACGCCTCAGTCCGCCTGCCCGGCGCGATCCTCGGCTTCTCGCTGGCCCACTACCGCATGACCGACGAGGAGACCGGCGAACAGATCGACCGCCCGGTCCTCGAACCCGGCGACGACATGTCGTTGCTCACTTACGGGGCGAGCGGCACCAAGGCGGCGTCGGCCACGTTCGTCGTGACCGACTACTTCAAGTCGGACATGAGCGAGTACGACAGCAGCTTCGTGTACGTGGACATTCGCGACCTTCAGCGCATTCGTGGGATGGACGACCACCCCAGCGCGCTGCAGGTGAAGTTGACCGACGCCGTGCGGAGCGACTCCAAACTGATTCACGCCGAGATCGTCCCGGCGTTGCAAAAGCTCTTGCCGAAGCCGGAGTCGCGGGTCCACTCGTGGGAGCAGTTGCAGGGGCCGCTGTTGGCCGCCATCGACATCGAGCGGGGCATCCTGAACATCCTGCTGTTCCTGATCGTCGGCGTCGCCGGGTTCGGGGTGTTGGCCATCTTCAGCATGATCGTGTCGGAGAAGACCCGCGACATCGGCATCCTCAAATCGCTCGGCGCGTCGAACCGGGGGGTGATGAGCATCTTCCTCGGCTACGGCCTGCTGTTGGGCGTCATCGGGTGCGGGCTGGGCACGCTGGCCGGGCTGTGGATCACCTACCACGTGAACGAGATCGAAGGCTGGATCGCGGACCTCACCGGGAAGCAGGTGTTCGACCGCACGGTGTACTACTTCGACAAGATTCCGGTGAACGTCGAGATGCCGAGCATCCTGTACGTGAACCTCGGCGCGACCGCCATCGCCGTGCTGTTCAGCGTGTTGCCGGCCCTCCGCGCCGCCCGGCTGCAACCGGTGCGGGCGCTCCGGTTTGAATGAGTTTCCGGTCGAAGGAAGAGACCTCACCCGACCCGGCGAGCTTCGCTCGCCACCCTCTCCGTCCCGGAGAGGGTCGGAGTGTGATCGGTTGTTCCGGCTCGGTTCACGGCTTCGCCGACGACGCATCCGCCTTGAACACCCCCTCTCCGGGACGGAGAGGGGGTCGGGGGGTGAGGTCTTCGGCTCTGGGATTCAACATGCTCACCGCCACCGACCTCGCCAAGACGTACCGCCGGCACCGGGTCAGCGTGCCCGTGCTACGGGGGCTGAGCCTGACCGTCCGTTCCGGCGAGTTCCTGAGCGTCGTCGGCGCGTCCGGGTCCGGCAAGAGCACCATGCTCCACCTGCTCGGCGGGCTGGACGCCCCGGACGCCGGCACCATCACCCTCGACGGGAGGCGGATCGACAACCTGAGCGGGGCCGCCCGCGACCTGATGCGGAACCGCACCTTCGGCTACGTCTTCCAGTTCTACCACCTGCTGCCGGAGTTGTCGGCCCTCGACAACGTGCTGATGCCGGCCTATGTGTCCGAGTCGTTCCTCGGCTGGTGGGGCCAGCGGCGGCAGTGGCGGAAGCGGGCGCTGGAGATCCTCGACCGCGTCGGCCTCGGCGGGCGGGTGAAGCACAAACCCCGCGAGTTGTCCGGCGGCGAGATGCAGCGGGCGGCCGTCGCGCGGGCGCTCCTGATGAAGCCCCGCGTGCTGCTGGCCGACGAGCCGACCGGCAACCTGGACGCCGAGACCGGCGAGTCGATCGTCGGCTTGCTGAAGGAACTGAACCGTGAAGACCGCCTGACGGTGGTGATGGTGACGCACAACACCGAGATCGCCCGCGGCACCGACCGGGTGCTGAAGATGGCCCACGGCAAACTCGTCGAGGACGAGTCCCGCCCGGCGATCACCTTCCCCCCCCGGCTGCTCGTGGCGATCTGACGCCCCTGCCTCCCATGCCCGACTTCGACTGGCCCGCGCTGTTCGTCCCGCCGGCTCCGCTGACGGCCGCCGCGTGGTTCGACCGCATCGCCGCGCACCTGCTGCACCGCGCCCGGTTGGTCGTCGGCGGTCAGGCTTATCGCCTGATGGAAGTCGAGTTCTACTACCACTCCCCCGCCCACGCGGACCCGTTCGCCCACCGCGACGCGGTGCAGTTGAACGTCGGTCGTTGGTACTTCCACCGCACCGGCGGGACGTATCGCGGCGGCAGTTTCAAGGGCGTGGACGTGACCTTCGGCGGCGCGGCGGCACACGCCGGGGTGCTCATCCGCGGCATCGAGAAACCCGACGGCACGCTGATCGACGGCCCGTCGGTCACGGTCGATCACCTGCTCGCCACGGCCGGGCACCGCACCGTCGCCGCCCTGGACGCCGCGTGCGGCACGTCCGCCGTGTGGGAGCCGGATCACCCGATGGGGTTAACGGCGGTCGATGCGCCGGTACTTCCTGTCTTCGCCTGCGCCCGCGTGGGCTTGTCGCTGAAGAAGCGGACGCACCGGCCGGACGACCCGGCGTTCGGGTTCCTGTTCCGCCGCGACCGCTACCTCGCCGCCCCGACCCGCACCGCGAAGGGCAAGGCGCTCATGGCGTTGGCGCTGCTGGCGGATGGGAAGTCGGTGGAGGATGTGGCGAAGGCGACCGGCAGCCCGCGTTCGGCGGTGGCGCGATACGCGGCGGACCACGCCGCCGGCGCGACGGAAACGGACCCCGCCATCTACTACGGCAAGAACTGGACCACGGCCGAGTTGGCCCGCCTGCACGGGCTGTGGACCGCCCGCTACAAGTGAAGTGTCGCCAATGCGGGAGCCGACATCCCCGTTAGGAACGGCCTCCGCCTGACCGACGCGAGGACCGGCCGGGCGGAGCCGGAACGCTGGGATTTCCTGATGGACGCGACGAAGTGGCAGCCGTCGGGTGGCGGTGTTGAAGGCGTGGGCCGGCGGGGCCGACCGCGCCCCGCTGACCGTCGCCGCCGGGCAGACGCTTCACCGACCGAAGCGATGAGAATATCACGAAAAAACCGCCTGTCAGAACTTTCTGCCAGACCCCCGCCGAGACCCGTCCGTGGTCACTTCTTCACTTCGACAATGTCGCCCTTGGTGCCGGCAACGATCTTCATCAGCTCGATCTTCTCGGCCAGCGGCACCTTGAACTTCTCCAGGGTGACGACCAGATCGTCCGCCATGGCGTCAAACTCGTCCGCCGTGATCTTCATCCCGGCGTGGACCGTCTTCATGTCGCGGCCGCTGTACTTGAGCGGCCCGCCGGTGGCGGACGAGATCATCTCGACCAGCAGTTGCACCTGCTCGCTGACCCAGGTGCCGTCGCCCTTGAACTTGCCGTCCCGGAGGAAGTTCACCTTCGGGTTCTTGAGGGAGGCGGCGATGAACTCCTTCGCCACCGCGCGGACCGCCGGCTCCCCGCCGAGGCGGGACCACAGCGTCACTTGCTTGGCCCCGATCTTCACCACCTCGTCCAGCCCGTCCCGGAGGGCGAACGCGCGGTCCGCCGCCTTGGCCATCGTGCGGGAGGCGTCCAGCTTGAACTGGATCGCCTTCACCGTGTCGGGCCGGTGGTCGAGCATCGGCACGAGGGCCATCAGGGTGCCCTCGTACAGGCGGGCGGTGCCCTCGTAGTTGGCCTGCGGGGTGGGCGACCGCTCGCCCGCATTGAACAGGGCGACACCGACCTCGATGGCGTGGTGTGCGACCCGTTTCGCCCGCTTGTCCACCTCGGCCAGTGGCAGCGGTTGCGGCTCTTGCGGTTGGGGCTGCGGCTGTTGTGCCCGCGCCCCGCCGACGGCCGCCGCCGCGACCGCCAGACTGACCATGAAGTGCCTGCCCATTGTTCGCTCCCCGCTTGGGTATCGGAATTGCACCGGGAGTCTCCGGTCCACCCAATCTACGCGGCCGAGGGGCGGCGGGGGGCCGGCGGAGGAATTTCCGGCCCGGTGAGAACCCTCAGGTGGTGTCCCGCAGGCGTTGCAGAAGCTGATTTCAGGCCGTTTTCGCAGCCGAAAAACTGCTTTTCAAGGCATTTTCGTTTGCCTACAACGCTCGTA
>JBBRUO010000510.1:0-4805 GCA_038247725.1 Gemmatales bacterium | reverse complement strand
TTTGCAGGAAGAACAGCCCCAGAATCGCCAGCCCGCCGACGAGGTGGCTGAACGACAGGAACTTCTGGGCGGCGAACTTGCGGTCGGCCAGTTGGGTGCTGAAGAACAGCGCCACGACCGCCCCGATGTTGAACGCGCCGAACACCAGCGAGGTCATCCACCCCTCGGCGAACTTGAGCGCCGGGATGTACGAGAAGCCGAGTTCGAACCACGCCCCCCAGATGAAGAACTGGAGGAACATCATGACGCTCAGCTTGAACATCAGGCCGGGCGTGCGACTGGCGGGCGAGGGGGCGGCGGACATGGCGGACAGGCTCCGATCGGCGGGAGTGAGGAAGTGGAGGGGAATGTAAGGCGATGCGGGGCCGCCAGCAACGGAAAAGTGCCGCTACAATGGGGCATTCTCCGGAGCCGCGGCATGCCAGTCCCCCTCGTCGTGTTCGACTTCGACGGCACCCTCGCCGACTCCCTGGCCCAGGCCGTCGCCATCTTCCGGCGGATCGGCCCCGGCCTCGGCCTGAACCCCATCGCTGACGAGGACGTGCCCGTCCTCCGCACGCTGCCGACCAAACAGTTCTTCAAGAAGGTGGGCATCCGCTTCTGGCGGCTGCCCCGCGTCATCCGGGCGTATCAGGCGGCCGCCGCCGAGGACGCGCACGAGTTGAAGCTGCACCCCGGCGTCGCCGACATGCTGACCGGCTTGCACGCGGCCGGCCATCGGCTGGGCGTGCTGTCGTCCAACCGCGAGGACAACATCCGCGCGTGCCTGCGGGCGAACGGCGTGGAGGGGCTGTTCGCGTTCGTGGTCGGCTACCCGAAACTGTTCGGCAAAGCCAAGGCGCTGCGGCGGATTCTGAAGGCCGAAGGGATCGACCGCGAGCACCTGCTGTACGTCGGGGACGAGGTGCGGGACGTGGAAGCGGCGCGAAAGGTGAAGGTGCCCGTCGTGGCCGCGACGTGGGGGTTCCACGCCCGCGAACTGCTGGAAGCCGCCGGCCCGACCGCCTTCGCCGACACGCCCGCCGAGGTGCTGGCGGTCGCGCGGGGCGAACGGTCGTAAAATCCATTCCGGAGGTGCGACATGGCGAAACACACGGCGAACGAAGTAGCGGACGCATTCCTCGCGCTCTGCCACGACTACGGCGATTACCTCTCGAACCAGAAGTTGAGCCGACTGCTGTACTTCGCGCAGGGCTGGCACGTCGCGCTGTACGGCGAACCGCTGTTCGACGACGAGTTCGAGGCGTGGGTCCACGGGCCGACGGTGGCGGCGGTGTTCGAGCGGTTCCGCCCGTTCGATTCAAAGCCGCTCGGGCTGACCCCACCCAAATCGTTCGACGACTTCCCGCCGCACTTGCGGGAACACCTGGAGGACGTGTGGAAGGCCTACGGGTCGCTGTCCTCTTACGAGTTGACGCAGATCAGCCGGAGCGAGCGGCCGTGGCAGCACGCGCGAGCCGGCGTCGCCGTGGACGAAGGCTGTCGGAACAAAATCTCGATAGCGGACATCCGGGAGACGTTCGAGGAGAAGAACCGAACCGATGAGCAAGAACAAGATGGCCAAAGAGAGGACGGGGCGCGGAAGCGTTCCGCCTGAACCGCCGGCCCGCGGGTTGGTCCACACCGGCCTCTCGTTCTCCTTCAAGCACTTCGTCCACCGCGCGCCGTTCGAGATCGCGGAGCGCGGCGGCGAGTACCTGCTCGCGCTGCTGGGACGGTTCCGCGACCTGGCCGGCCTGACCGCGCTGGAACTGCTCACCGGACGGAGCAAAACCCTCCGCTGTCATCGGATCGTGTGGGCCGACACCAGCCAGCCCGACGGATTCGATCACCTGAACGCGACGCTCCGGGCGGAAGTCGAACCGTACCAATTCGCAATCTCCGCGAACGAACACGGCCGCGTCCACGGGTTCTTCATCGACGACGTGTTTTACATGGTCGGGCTCGACCCGTCACATCAACTCTATCCCGAAAAGTAGCCGCCGGCAGTTGCGGTTGCGGGACGGGCGGCGGTCGGTCAGAATTGCCCCGACTTCTCCCGCACGGACGCGCGCTATGGCCCAAGTGACGGGGCAGCGGATGCCCCTCCCCCTCCCCCGCCGGTGGATCGCCGACCTGCTCCACGCCGGCCGCCGCATCCCCACCGTCACCGTCGAGCGGACGGTGAACGTGTCCGCCGTCGCCACCGCCCGCCGCCGACTGCCGCACCCGCCGGCGTGGGTGTTGCTGTTCACCAAGGCCTACGCGATTGTCGCCGCCCACCGGCCGGAACTCCGCCGGGCGTTCATGCCGTTCCCCCGGTCGCACCTGTTCCAGGCCGACGAGAGCGTCGCCAGCGTCGCCGTCGAGCGGGAGTACCGGGGCGAGCCGGCCGTCTTCTTCGGCCACATCCGCCACCCCGACCGGCAGCCGCTCCGCCAACTCATGGCCCACCTGCACCGGTGGCGGACGCACCCGGTCGAACACATCCGCTCGTTCGCCCGGCTCATCAAATACAGCCAGTACCCGAAGCCCGTCCGCCGGCTCATGTGGTGGTACGCGGCGAACGCCTCGGCGAGCTGGCGGATGCGGGTGTTCGGCACCTTCGGGGTGAGCGTCACGGCCGGCGACGGGGCCACCGCCCTGAACCTGATCTCGCCCCTGAGTACGTCGCTGAACTACGGCGTGTTCGCGGCCGATCACACGCTGCCGGTGCGGGTCCACTTCGACCACCGGGTGGTGGACGGCGCGCCGGTCGCCCGCGCCCTGGGCGAACTGGAAGAGGTGATGAACGCCGACATCGTGTCGGAACTGCGGGCCATGTCCGATGTGCCGGTGCCGACGCTGTACGAGGAGTTGGCCGACGCCGCGTGACGGGAACCCAACCTCGGCGGAGAAAAAACCACGTTGGCGGGGAAAGAACCACACTGCTTCCGTCGCCCGACTCTCCGAATCGGTTCTTGGTTTCCCCACCGACTCGGAGAGTCCGGCGACTTCAAAACCACGGCCACCCACCGGTGACGGCATCATCCGCCCGCCGGGGTGTTTGGCGGGGCGTCGGTCGCGGTCGATGGTCCCCGGCAGGGGACCGAGGCCCGACGGGCCGTCCTGTTGGCGGGAAAGAGGGGTTGGTAGGAATTGTTCCTAACACCCCCCCCGTTGGGAGCAATTCCTACTACCACCCAGAGCCAGTAGTTGTAATTGCTCTGAATACATAGTATTCAGAGAAAAAATACTACTACCCACCGATCGACCAGTATTTGAACCCGCCACCCTGACTTCCTTCCCGTTCCCACTCGCTGCCGACGCCTTCCAAGAGCAACTCCTTAAACAGCACCTCGTTCACCCGCAGGCCGTCCGGCAGGGCGTCCCACAACTCCTTCCGGGTCATCGGCAGTTTCTTTTCCGCCAAGATGGTCGTCACCGCCGCCCGCAGTTCGTCGCGGCGGTCGTCGGCCTTCTTCTCCCGTCGCTCGGTCCGCTCGGCGCGGCCGCCATCCGCGACGACGGGTGTTTGCGGCAAACCCCGTCACGTCCGCGAAAACCCAACCGCGCCCCTGCGCGCCGTCGCGCGGCGACGGGCCGACCTCATTGGTGGGCGGGTCACGCTTCGGCCTCCGGTTCGTACCCGTCGTCTTCCGGCGGGCGGTTCAGCGACGACCGCCACTGACGGTACCGGCGGTCGTTGTTTTTCAGGAGGAAACCGGCCGTCACCACCGCCGCGCTGTTCGCCCAGAAGACCAACGAGCCCGCCAGTAGCCACACCCGCTCCTGAGTGAATATCGGAAATGCTTGCCGCCAAAGGGAGAACAGTTCGATGACGCAGTGACACATCATCCCGAATGAGAGCAGCGAGGCGACTGCGCCCAACACAAGTACCTGGTTGCCCTCTGGACGTGCCTCGGCAAGCTTGCCCTCCAGCGAATGGATGCCGATCGCGAGGAAGCGAAGCGCCGCGACCAATTCCAACGCAGTGAGCCAGACACTGCAGCAGCCGCAAACCCCTAAGCCGCCCTCGACCACGAGCCACACCACGCTTGCGACGGTCGCCAGGATCAATTCGCCACCCACGACGATCAGGATCACCGCGGCGGCAACGATTGGGGCCGGGCATGGTGGGCGACTCAGTCTTCCCCGTCCAGTTCATATCCTGCATCTTCCGGTGCCCGGCGAATCGCCTCCCGCCAAAGGAGATATCGCTCGACGTTGTCTCGGAAGAGGACACCGGCAGTCAGGACGCCAAACGAGTTCGCCCAAAAAAGCAGTATTCCGGCGAAGACTTGCAGATTGCTTTGCGTCAGTTCGGCGAGATCGAACCCCGCAAGGAGAAGCCAGTCCCGAACACAACAGCACATCGACAAAAGACTGATGAGCGAGAGGGCGATGCCGACCGCGAGAACAATGTTGCTCGCCCGCGTGGGGTTCACGAGTTCCCCTTTCAATGCGTCGATCCCAGTTATCAGGAAGTGGGTCCCAATCAGGAAACCGAACGCGAACAGCCACACCCCGCAGAAGGCACAACCATTGATGCCGAGGTTGAAGAACAACCAAAGGCTACCACCGATCCCCGCCAAAAGCAGCTCGCTGCCCACCACGATGAGCAACACGGCGGCCGCGACAATCGGAGCCGGACGCGGAGGTTTTCGCACGGCGACACCCCCCAATGCGAAACACCTCCGGAGTTGTCCGGGGGTGTCGTTGTATTGTCAGCGGTGGGGCAGTTCCGGCGGCAGCAGCCGGGGCACCGGGGGGGGGCCGGTGGGGAAGACCGGGCCGGGTTGGGTTGCCTTGTACGAGCGCGGGTCGCGGTTGTCGAAGCTCAGGGC
>JBBRUO010000509.1:0-4816 GCA_038247725.1 Gemmatales bacterium | reverse complement strand
GGAGACACGCCGATGTTCGCCGGATCCACCGTTCTCGCTCAACTCCTCGACTACCTCCCGCGACGCGATTTCCACGACTGCGTGGCACGCTACGACGGCGACCATCGACTCCGCAACTTTCTCCTGCCGCGATCCGTTCCTCACCCTCGCCTTCGCCCAACTCACCTTCCGCGAAAGCCTCCGCGACATCGAAACCTGCCTCCGCGCCCTCGGACCCAAACTGTACCACGCCGGCCTCCGCGGTCGCATCGCCCGGAGCACGCTCGCCGATGCCAACCGCGTTCACGACTGGCGCATCTTCGCCGACTTCGCCCAGGTCCTCATTCGTCGCGCCCGTCAGTTGTACCACCGCGAACCATTCGGCGTGCGGTTGAAGAAGACCGTCTACGCCCTCGATTCCACCACCACCGATCTCTGCCTGAGCCTCTTCCCGTGGGCCAAATTCCGCCGCCGCAAGGCCGCGATCAAGATGCACACGCTGCTCGACCTTCGTGGCGACATCCCGTGTTTCATCCACGTTTCTCAAGGCAAATTCCACGACGTCAACATCCTCGACACGTTGCCCATCGAACCACAGGCCTTCTCCGTCACGGATCGCGGCGACCTCGACTTCGCCCGCCTGCACCGCTTCACGGCGGCCGGCGCGTTCTTCGTCATCCGGGCCAAACGCAACCTCGACTTCCGTCGCTGCTCCCGCCAACCCGTGGACCGAACGACCGGACTGCGGAGCGATACGATGATCGCGTTGAAGGGCGTGCGGACCGCCCGACGCTCTCCGGATCGACTGCGACGCATCGCCTTCCGGGATGTCGAACGGGATCGCCGGCTGGTGTTCTTGACGAACAACACCACGCTGGCCGCGCTCACCATCACCAAGCTGTACCGAAGTCGCTGGCAGGTGGAACTGTTCTTCAAATGGATCAAACAGAACCTCCGCATCAAGGCGTTTTACGGGACGACGGAGAACGCGGTGAAGACGCAAATCTGGGTGGCGATCAGCATCTCCGTGTTGGTGGCCGTCATCCGCAAGGAATTGAAACTCGAGCGGAGCCGGAGCGACATTTTGCAAATTCTGAGCCTGACGCTGTTCGAGAAAATGCCTTTGATTCAAGCATTTTCCGAGGAGAAACCCCGGGACGACGACCAGCCTCGACATAACCAGCCGTTCCTGTTCGACTTATAACCGGACAGTACTGAGATGGCAACACTAAACCGCGTTCACGCTGAAAACCGGGTTTTTGTCACGGCTGTCAGGAATGGCAAGACATTGCCACACAAGATGTTATGAAAATCCAGCGAACTCCGGTTTTCAGCGTGAACGCGGTTTAAACGATAATTATCGCGAACAGGCGACTCGGTAGCAACTGCCTCCCGGTGACGATTCGGATGTCTCATCGAAAGCCGTGGGGGCGGAAACCGCGACGGCGTCTACCCGCCGGTTCGCTGGGTCAGCCGCCGCCCCAGCCAGTCCTTGTCGGCCGGGTCGAATGAGTCGGGCACGTCCAGGCGCACCACCCGCTTCGTCCCCGCGGCGGCGGCCCACATCTGGAATTCCCCACGACGAGTTGACGGCGTGCGGGTTGTCGGGATTCGAACGTCGCCGGCCTCATGTGTCCGAGCGACGAGTCCAACCGTTCGCGCTAATCAAACACTTCGACGTACTCGAACACGGCTCGTTCGGCGTCGGCCTCGTCCGCGAACGACCGCCGGCACCTCGTATCGTTTTTAAGCTGGCGAAGAACGACTCGGTCGGCGAGTTGTCGCAGCAGTTCCCATTCCGGCTGAACTGCTCTTTCCCAAATCACACATTCTCGGGGGATCGGTGTCGGTTGTGGACGAGTATCGGTTCGCTCTCGACCCCGGTCAAACCAGTGAATCCACATCTCCCTGAAGTTACAAGAGGGAGTACGCGCAACCGGCACCAACGCCACCGAAGGAAACCGAGGCGCGAAACGATCACCGCGCGAACTCTCGCCTTGGCCGCAACTCCCGAATTCGCCTCCCTCAACGAGCGTCAGACACCGTACTTTCTCTGTACGCGCCTCGTGCGTCGCCGTGGAAATTCGCTTCATGACCCGGTTCCGTCGGCAACGACCTCGGCACCACCAACACCGCCCTCGTTCGTGTACCTGACCGCGAAGGCCGAGGGTGGAGTCAAGCTTCGGGCGCTCGCCATCGCCCAATTGGTGGCGGCCGGGCATGTCGCCGAACAGCCGACGCTGCCGTCGGACCTCTTTCTGCCGCCCCGCGGATTCGCCCTTCCTGCCTTGGCATCGGCAATGAAGAAGGCCCGGCCGCGGCGGGGAGCGCGGCGCGGGATCTGTGACTGTCGGATGTCAGATGCGGGGCGGAGTACCGGTGCGGGTGACCTCGACGCCGGCCCACTGCCAGCCGTGGGCGAAGCGGAAGTCTGCCGCGTCGATCCAGGCGATGTCAGAGCCAGCCCCGCCGAAGATCGTGTCCTTCCCGGTGCCGCCGATGAGCACGTCGTTCCCGCCACCGCCGCGGAGGGTGTCGTCACCGGACCCGCCGTCGATCATGTCCGCGTCACCGACCACGTCCGAACTGAAGTCACCCCAGATGTTGTCGTTGCCCGCCTCGCCCCAGATGCGGTCCCGGCCGGCCCCGCCGAACACCCGGTCATTGCCGATGCCGGCGTGGATGGCGTCGCCGAACTGGCTACCGTAGATGGTGTCGTTGCCGCCCCCACCGTTGATCGTGACCCGCCCGTCCAGACCGCTGAACCCCTTCGTGCTGACGCCGGCCAGGTTGATGGCGTTGTCGAACGCCGACCCGTTCACCACAATCGAGTGGACCCGGTTCGACGCCACCGTGGTGCCGTTGGCGATCACCCGCCGGCCGTTCAGGAATACCTGCCCTCCGGCCTCGGAGATGAACGCCGCCTGCCCGGTGCTCACGGTGTTGTCGATGGTCACCGTGAGTTGGCCGGTGACGGCGCTGAAACTGGCCAGCGCGGCGGGGGTGTCGCGGGCTTCGAGGCCGGTGACGCACAGCGTCGTGCGGGTCATGGGCTTGCTCATGGGAGGACTCGCGGTCGAGGAACGCCCGCGGGTCCGCCGCGGCGGGCGAGGCCGTTCGCCTCACACCGATGACCAGCGACTGGGTCGGACGTTCGGACACGCCGGCCGCACGCGCCGGCGATTTTTCCGATCCCATGCGGTAACGTCGCCCGCCCCGCTTGCCATCGGCAAGTCCTGCCGTCGAAGCGTTCGAGAGGGTGGACTCACACACGAGGAAGCCTCGTCATGAAATTCGGGATCGACACGCGGTTGGGGGTGGAGGCACCGGAAGTGAGAGAGAACCCGTTGGTGACGGTGTGGGTGCAGGGCGGGGTGCTGTAAGCCAACAAAGACGCCGGCGACAACGCCGCCGGAGTGCGGGTATTCAACAACGTCCTCAGCTCCTGGATGGCCAGAAGACCGTCCACCAGCGGCCGGTCGGCACCGATGTCTTCCACGACGCTCAGGGGGACGACACGGTCAGCCGGTAGGGCCACATCTCGCCGGTCGCCGAGGGGCGGCCGGCCGCTAGCGTTTCCGTCTTCGTTCGGATAGGATACCCGCGACTTCACCCCACCTGTCCGAGTGTCCGTCGATGACCGACCCGACTCGCACCTTCGCCGCCGATTCGCAAGTCGATGTCACGGCGGCCGTTCCCGCCACACCGCCGAGCGACACCGATCTCGCCCTCGACTTCGCCGCCGAGTACCTCGCCGTGGACACCCCACCGGACCTCGCCGTCCTGTGCCGGGAGCGCCCGGACCTGATCCCGAAGGTGCGGGAGTTGATCAGCGGTGGTCAGCAGTTGGACATCGCCGCCGGGCAGGTGGCGAAGGTCGCCCCGCCGCCGACGCCCGGCGAGGACGACCTCCCCGACGCCGTCGGGCGGTACGTCGTCCTCGGGCCGGTCGGTCGCGGCGGCATGGGGGCGGTGTACCGCGCCACCGACCCGACGTTCGGCCGCGAGGTGGCGGTGAAGGTACTTCAAGCGAAGTACGGGCCGGACTCCGCCGCCGCCCGCCGGTTCGCCGATGAAGCGCGGATCACCGCGCAGCTCCAGCACCCGAACATCCCGGCCGTCCACGACCTCGGCACCCTGCCCGACGGCCGCCCGTTCCTGGCCATGAAGTTGATCAAAGGCGACACCCTGGACGACCTGCTGAAGGCCCGACCGGACCCGGCTCAGGAGCGCGGCCGGTACGTGGCCGTGTTCGAGGCCATTTGCCAGGGGGTCGCGTACGCGCACGCCCGGCAGGTGATCCACCGCGACCTGAAGCCGGCGAACGTGATGGTCGGCAGCTTCGGCGAGGTGCAGGTGATGGACTGGGGGCTGGCCAAGGTACTGACCGACCGCGTCGGCGAATCGACGCCCCCGGACGACACGGCCGCCGGCACCGCCATCCTGTCGCTCCGCGATTCGGATGGCGAATTCACGCACGCCGGCAGCGTGCTGGGGACGCCGGCGTACATGCCGCCGGAGCAGGCGATCGGCGCGGTCGATCAGGTCGACGCGCGGAGCGACGTGTTCGGGCTGGGCGGGCTGCTGGCGGTGATCCTGACCGGCGCACCGCCGTTCGTCGGCACCAACGCCGAGACCACGAGGCAGCTTGCGGCGAAGGGCAAAATCGAGGACTGCTTCGCCCGCCTGGACGCCAGTGGAGCGGACCCGGAACTGGTGGCCCTGTGCAAGCGGTGCCTGAGTCCGGAGAAGGCCGACCGCCCGGCCGACGCCGGCGCGGTGGCGGCCGCGGTGGCCCGGTTGCGGGCCGCCGCCGACGAGCGCGCCCGGCAAGCGG
>JBBRUO010000508.1:0-4823 GCA_038247725.1 Gemmatales bacterium | reverse complement strand
GGCCGCACGGCGTCGTCGCCCTCATCGGCACCTGGAATTACCCGATCTTCCTCACCGTCGTGCCGATCCTGCACGCGGTGGCCGCCGGCAACGCGGTGGCGTGGAAGCCGAGTGAGTACGCGCCGAAAACGGCCGAAGTGCTGGACGAGTTGTTCCGCGCCGCCGGCGTGCCCGACGACGTGTTGGTCCGCCTGCCCGCCACCCGCGAGGCCGGCCCGGAACTCGCCGAGGCGGACATCGACTTCCTGCACTTCACCGGGTCCGACACGGTCGGCCGCCGGCTCGCCGCGCGGCTGGGCGAGCGGCTGATCCCGTCCGCGCTGGAGTTGTCCGGGTGCGACGCGGTGTTCGTTCTGGCGGATGCGAACGTGCCGATGGCCGCCCGCGCCGCGTGGTTCGGGGCGACGCTGAACCGGGGCCAGACGTGCATCGCCAGCCGGCGGGCGTTCGTTCATCGGAGCGTGTACGACCAATTCGTTGAAGTGCTGACACCGCTCGTCGAAGCCGAATCGCCGATGAAACTGGTGACGCCCGGTCAGGTGGAGAAGGCCCGCCACCTGCTCGCCGACAGCGAGGCACCGATGGTGTCCGGCTCGGCGTGCGCCGTCGGCCAGCGCGACCTGACGCCCACCGTCGTCCTCGACCCGCCGGCGAACGCGCCCATCAACACCGCCGCCACCTTCGCGCCGCTGCTGGCCGTGATCCCGTTCGACGACCTGGACGCCGCCGTCCTCGCCGACCACCGCTGCCCGTTCGGGCTGGCCGCCGCCGCGTTCACCGCCGACCCGGCCGCCGCCGACGCGCTGGCCGCGCGACTGCCCGTCGGGATGGTGACGGTGAACGACGTGATCGCGCCGACGGCCCACCCGGAGACGCCGTTCGGCGGCCGGCGGGCGAGCGGGTGGGGGGTGACGCAGGGAACCGAGGGGTTACTTCAGATGACCGTGCCGCAGGTGGTGACGCACCGCAAGGGCACCTTCCGCCCGCACGTCGAGACGACCCTCACCGCCGACCCGTCGGCCGACGCCGCCATGCGAGGGCTGCTCCGTTTCACCCACGCCCGGTCCGTGTGGGGCCGCTTCCGTGGCTTCTGGCAGATGGTCGGCGGGTTTCGACGGTACGGTAAAGTGACCGGGAAGTGACCGACCGGGCGGATGCCAGACGCTCACCCCGCCGCCGCGATCCGCCGCAGCAATTCGCTCGTGGACTGCCCCGGCACCAGCGGCAGGTATGCGATGCGGCCGCCGTACCCTTCCACCACCGCGCGTTCCGGCACCGGTTTCCCGTGCGGCGGGGCGTACTCGTCGCCCTTGCAGTGGATGTCGGGCTTCAACTTCGCCAAGCTCTCGGCGGGGGTGTCCTCGTCGAACACGACGACGCAATCCACGCACTCCAAGGCGGCCAGCATCGCCGTCCGTTCGCCCTGGGTCAGGATTGGCCGTGACAGCCCCTTGTACGCCTTCACCGAGCGATCCGAGTTCACCCCGACCACCAGCACATCCCCCAGCGCGCGGGCCTGTTGGAGACTGGCGACGTGGCCGGAGTGGAGCAAATCGAAGGTGCCGTTCGTCCACACCACCACGCGGCCGGCGGCGCGGGCCTGCTCCCGCATCGCCAGCAACTCCGACCACGGGAGGAGTTTGGCTCGTGGGGTCCAAGCGGGGCGGTTCGCTCGCGGCGATTCCAATTCCGCGATCCGCGCCCGCACGTCGGCCGGCAAGTCCGCCTTCGCCCCGTTCCGGTAGTCGAAGCAGACGATCACCGCCTCGCCGTCGGCGGCCACCGCGCCGAGCGCCGTGCTGACGATCCGGTGGGCGAACGTCACGCGGTCGGCGGCCACGTCGATCACCCGCGCCCCGATGAGCAGCCGATCGGGGTACTTTAGCGGCCTGCGGAAGGTGCCGGCGGTGCTTTTGACGATGGGGCCGAGGCCGGTCGCGTCCATCGCCGCGAACCAGCCGACGCGGGTCATGTACTCGATGCGGGCGTTCTGGAAGTAGCGGAAGAAGAGGATGTTCGAGACGTGCGCGAACGAATCCATGTCGCCCCAGGCGACATCCTCGGCGACGACGACAGGGAACGCGGCCAACTCCGGGTGGGTCATGGGTCGCGTCCCCGCTGGTGGGCGATTACCGCCGCCGCGGCAGGCCGGTGTAATCGGTCGGGTAGACGGCGTCCACCGCGCTCGGGGCGTAGGTGTGGCGGTACAGGTCGGCGGCGGTCGGCTTCGCCTCCTTCACCGCCACGTCCGCCGCGTCGTCCGCTTCGGCCTTGGCCACCGCCCGCAGTTCATTCAACGTGTCGTCGTCGATGGCCCCGCAGTCCAGTAATTTCCGCTCGAACCGGGCGATGCAGTCCGGCTCGTCCCAGTTCCGCTGCGCCCCACTGCTGCTGCTGTGCCCGTGCAGTCGGCTCACCTTCGCTTCCAGAATGTACGGCCGCCGGTTGGTGCGGACGTACCGCATGGCCCGGTCCACGGCGTTCCACATCAGCACTGGGTCGTTGCCGTCCTCGACGCACTCGCCGCGGATGCCGAGCGGCTGGCCGCGGTCGCAGATCCGCTTCGCGCTGTGCTGGGTGGCGTGGGACGTGGAGATGCCGTACCCGTTGTTCGCCACGACGATCAGCACCGGCAGTTCGTTCCCCGGCCGGCTGCTCCACAACAGGCAACTCTCGAAGTCGCCCTCGGCGGTACCGGCGTCCCCGGTCATCACCAGGCTCAGCCCATCGCCGCCGTGCCGCTTCTGCATCAGCGCGGTGCCGGGGGCCATCACGCACTGCACCTCGATGACGCTCGTCACCGGCACCACGTTCCACTCCGGGATGGCGTAGTGGCCGACGAAGTTGCGGCCCAGGCTGTGCCGGTCCTCGGCGGACATGACCAGTTGCCGGACGTGATCCAGCATGGGCATTCCCATGCCCAGAAGGATGCCGGAGTTGCGGTAGTGCAGGTGGAGGTAGTCGTGGGCCGGGCCTTGCCCTTTTTGGATTTGCAGCCCGAGGCAGACGTTCAGTGCCTCTTCGCCCGGCCCGCCTATCCAGAAGTACGCCTCGCCGGACTTGGACAACTTGATGCCGCGTTCTTCCAACGCCCGCGTGCGAACCATGTGACGGTGGACGGTGAGCGCCACTTCGGTCGAGATCGCCTCGCGGTCGGTGCGGACGACGACGGGAATTCCCCCCGTCGCCGTGCCTCCGCCCCGGCGGCCGACGGCGAACAATTCCGGCGGGTCGTCGGGTTCGAGTTCCATAGCCGGCATGGTGCGAATCCTCCTCGGAGCGGTGGGCCGGTCATGGGAGAGGACCGGGACCAGAGTCCGAAACAGCGGTCACCACGAGGAGAGCGGATACAAGTTGAGTGCCGAAAACGGCACGGGCGATCCATTTCGGGCGATTTTCCCCCGAACCGATCCGGGAATACAACCCGAATTACTATTCCCCCGATGAATCCCCGCCCTTTCAGGGGGCAGTTCGGGGAGATGTCGGCAGGATCGGCCGACGCCCGACACCGGGTCCACCGAATTATAGGAGCGTGCTGCCCTTTTTGTAGGCGACATCGGGGGCTGTCAACAGCGCTCGCGGGCGGCCGTGTGACCTGTGACCGCGGATTTTGGCGAACCCGGCTCGCACGGGCGGCCACCCTCCGACGGGAACCGATAGGATAACCGCATACGGCACCCGCCGGCATCCGGTACACCACCCCCATGAACCGGTACAAACTCGGCCTCGTCGCGGAAAGCACCGGCTTGCCCGTCCGCCCGGCGATGGCCGAAGCCGCCAAACTCGGCGTCCAGGGCATCCAGTTCGACGCCGCCGGGCCGCTCGCCCCCGGCGCGCTCGGCGACACCGCCCGCCGGGAACTGCGGACCCTGTTGAAGTCGTTCAGCCTCGACCTCGCGGCCGTCCACTGCCCCCTCCGCCAGGGCCTGGACACCTTCGACCGCCAGCACCAGCGGATCGACTTCGTGCGGGACGCGATGACGTTCGCCGAAACCCTCGGCTGCCGGAAACTCGTCGTGCCGATGCCGGCCATCCCGCCCGAACCGCCGCCGTCCGCCGAACCGAAGTCGGTGTTCACCTTCGGCACCCCGGCGGAACCGGCCGTCACGCTCCGCGAGTCGATCACCGCGATTACCGCCCACGGCGACCGCATTGGCGTGACGCTCTGCCTGGATGTCGGACTCGATCCCGCCGAGACGACCCGCGACTATTTGGCCACCTTCGACACCGGCAGTCTGGCGGTGAACTTCGACCCGGCGAACTTCATCGTCAACGGCCACGACCCGCTGAAGAGCCTGACCGCGCTGTCGAAGTGGGTCGCCCACGCCCACGCCCGCGACGCCCGCCGGGTGAGCGCCAGCAGCGGCCCGCAGGAGGTTCCCCTGGGGGCCGGCGACGTGGACTGGATGACCTTTTGCGTGTCGCTCGACGTGCTGGAGTTCGGCGGCTTCCTGTGCGTCGAGCGGACGGCCGGCGACGACCGACCCGCCGACCTCGCCAACGGGGTGCGACTGCTGCGGCGGTTCGTGCCGATGCCGGCGGGGTGAATGCGGGTGGAGAAGCGGAGCGCAATCACATCGACCCCGTTCCGACTCGTGTTCGGAGCGAGCGGACTACCCGAGGAGGCGGCATTCCGTGGACCTCTTCTCCTCGTTGAAAGCCTCGCACCGCGACTCCGCCCGGCCGCTGGCGGCGCGGATGCGGCCGCGCACCCTCGACGAGTACGTCGGGCAGGAACACTTCCTCGGCCCCGGCAAGTTGCTCCGCCGGATGTTGCTGGCGGATCGGCTGAACTCGCTCATCTTCTACGGCCCGCCGGGGTG
>JBBRUO010000507.1:0-4845 GCA_038247725.1 Gemmatales bacterium | reverse complement strand
GACAGCGCCTTCATGATGCGTCTCCGGAGGGTGCGTCTCTACTATTTCCAGCCAATCCATTCGCGTCAACCCCAAAATCATGAATATTCTTCTGCGTCTCCACCAATCGCGTGAAACGCCAGAAACTTGCCGGCTCCCTACACTGATCCTCGTCGCATCCGTTTCGCGGGGCTCGAGCGCATGGCTACCGTCCTCATCGCCCTCGGCTCCAACCTGGGCGACCGCAAGGGCAACCTCGACACGGCGATCCGCCGGCTGCGGGCCGAGCCGGGCGTCCGCGTCAGTCAGGTGTCGTCGTATTACGAGACCGACCCCCAAGACGCGACCGGCGAACAGGGGAAGTACCTGAACGCGGCCGCCGAACTGGACACCGACCTCGGCCCCCTCCCCCTGCTCCGCCGGTTGCTGGAGATCGAACACGACCTCGGCCGCGTCCGCACAGTCAAGAACGGCCCCCGTTCCCTCGACCTCGACATCCTCTTCTACGACCAGATGGTGATGGAGGAGTTCGACCTCAGCATGCCGCACCCGCGGATGCACGAGCGGGCGTTCGTCCTGGTCCCCCTCGCTGAGATCGCTGACGACGCCGTCCACCCGGTCCTGGACCGCACCGTCGCGGAACTTCTGGCCGGCGTCGGCCGGGAGGGCGTCGCCCTGTACCACCCGCAACAGCCGCTCCGCCGGCGGGAACTGCTCGGCCTCCGGGCCGCCGTCACCGGCAGCAGTTCGGGTATCGGGCGGGCCGTCGCGGTGGGGTTGGCCGACGCCGGGGCGAGCGTGATCGTCCACGGCAAGTCGGCGGACAAACTCGCCGCCGCCGTCGGCGACGTCTCGCGGTTCGGCAGTGTCACGTCAATCCCCGCCGACCTCACCGACCCCGCCGCCGTGGACCGCCTGGCCGCCGAGGTGTGGGGCGACGGCCTCGACATCCTGGTGTGCAACGCCGGCGCGGACACCCTCACCGGCGACGCCGCGAAGTGGAGCTTCGACCAGAAACTCGACGCCCTGTTGTCCGTCGATCTGAAGGCGACGATGCGACTGAGCCGCGCCGTCGGCGCGAAGATGAAGCATCGCGGCCGGGGCGTGATCCTGACGATCGGGTGGGATCAGGCCGAGACGGGGATGGAAGGGGACAGCGGGCAACTGTTCGCGGCGGTCAAGGGCGCGGTGATGGCGTTCACCCGGAGTTTGGCCCTGTCCCTCGCGCCCGAGGTGCGGGTGAACTGCGTCGCGCCGGGGTGGATTCGCACCGCCTGGGGCGAGACGGCCTCGACTGACTGGCAACAGCGGGTACGGAAGGAAACCCCGCAGCGGGTGTGGGGACTGCCGGAAGACGTGGCCGCCGCCGCCGTCTGGCTGGCCTCGCCGGGCGCGAAGTTCATCACCGGCCAGACCATCCGCGTCAACGGCGGCGCGGTGCGCGGCTGACCGTCGGCCACGACTCCGGAGTTTCTCCCATGCAGACCCGACCGCTCGGCAACTCGGACCTCCACATCACCCCGCTCGGGTTCGGCGCGTGGGCCATCGGCGGCAGCGGGTGGGCGTTCGCCTGGGGCGCGCAAGACGACGCCGAGAGTATCGCCACCATCCGCGAGGCCCTCGACCTCGGCATCAACTGGATCGACACCGCCGCTGTGTACGGCCTCGGCCACTCGGAGGAGGTCGTCGCGAAGGCGCTGGAGGGCGTGGCGAAGAGGCCTTACGTCTTCACCAAATGCGGTCGCGTGTGGGACGAGAACCGGCAGATCGGCAAGCGGCTGACGGCGGCCAGCATCCGCGCCGAGTGCGAAGCCAGCCTGCGGCGGCTGAAGGTGGACGTGATCGACCTGTATCAGGTCCACTGGCCGGAGCCGGCGGAGGACATCGACGAAGGCTGGCAGACGATGGTGAAACTCAAGGAAGAGGGCAAGGTCCGGTGGATCGGCGTGTCGAACTTCAGCGCGGCCCAGATGGCCCAGGTGTCGAAGTTCGGGCCGATCACCTCGAACCAGCCGCCGTACAGCCTGGTCCGCCCGGAGGCCGAAGAGAGCATCCTGCCGCACTGCCTGGCGAACGACATCGGCACGATCGTGTACTCGCCGATGGCGAGCGGCTTGCTCACGGGGGCGATGACCCGCGAGCGGTTGGCCGCTCTACCGCCGGACGACTGGCGGCGGGAGAAGAACCCGCAGTACCAGGAACCGCTACTGACGCGGAACCTGAACCTCGTGGAGTTCCTGAAGACGATCGGCGTGCGGCACGGGCGAACCGCGGGCGAAGTGGCGCTGGCGTGGGTGCTGCGACACCCGGCTGTCACCGCGGCCATCGTCGGTGCCCGCCGGCCGGGGCAGTTGAAGGAGTTGGTCGGCGCGGCCGACTGGCGGCTAACGCCGGAGGAAGTCGGCGAGATCGCGGCGTTCCGCTAAGGCGGGACAAACCTCCCAGGGCTGCTCAGAGATTGAAGAGAAGCAGACTGAACCACGAAGAGCACAACGCACACGACGTGAAAAACCGCGCGGAACACACGGTTTTGCTTTGTGTGCTTCGTGTCCTTGGTGGTTCAACATCTTGCCCAACTTCAACCGCTGAACAGCCCTGACAGACCTCCCTAATCGCGTGCATTCCCCCACGGCAGGCATCAATGCCCATCACCATCAAGCGCGTCGCGCAACTCAAGACCGCCGAGCAGTTCCGCGACCACCTGCGAGCCGTCGGCGCGGACATCGCTTTCGATGAGACGGTTTCACCGACCGGGGCCCTGGGGCAACCGGACACGGTCCACGGCCGGACCGTCGGCAACCGGTTCGCCATCCTGCCGATGGAGGGGTGGGACGGGACCGCTGACGGCAAGCCCACCGCGTTGACCGTCCGCCGGTGGAAGAACTTCGGCCGCAGCGGCGCGAAACTGATTTGGGGCGGCGAAGCGGTGGCGGTGCGGCACGACGGCCGGGCGAACCCGAACCAACTCGTCATCAACGACGAGAACCTGACCGAACTGGCGATGTTGCGGGATGTTCTCATTGCCGAACACCAGGACGCGATGGGACGCACGGATGACCTGTTCGTCGGCCTGCAACTGACGCACTCCGGCCGGTTCGCGCGGCCGAACGAGAAGGCCAAGCTCGAACCCTCGGTGCTGTACCGGCACCCGTTCCTCGACCGAAAATACAACCTGCCGGCGGACCATCCGGTGATGACGGACGACGAGATTTCCCGGCTGATCGGGGACTTCGTGCTCGCGGCGAAACGGGCGGCGGGCCTCGGCTTCGACTTCGTGGACGTGAAGCACTGCCACGGCTACCTCGGGCACGAGTTCCTGTCGGCGGTGGACCGCCCCGGCAAGTACGGCGGCAACTTCGAGAACCGCACGCGGTTCCTCACTGAGATTGTCGCCGGCATCCGCGCGGAAGCGCCGGGGCTTCACATCGGCGTCCGGCTGAACGCGGTGGACGTGATCCCATTCCGGCCGAGTGCCGTGGACCGCACCGGCGAACCCGAACCGTGGGCGAACGGCCCGTACCCCTACGCTTTTGGCGGCGACGGTAGCGGCACCGGGTTCGACCTGACGGAACCCATCCGCTTCGTGAAACTGCTGGAATCGTTGGGAATCAATTTGGTCTGCACGACCGCCGGCAGCCCTTATTGGGCACCGCACCTGCAACGTCCGGCCATCTTCCCGCCGTCCGACGGCTACCTGCCGCCGGAGGAACCGCTCGTCGGCGTGGCCCGGCAGATCGACGTGACGGCGAAGTTGAAGGCCGCCGCGCCGGCGGTGGCGTTCGTCGGGTCGGGTTACACCTACTTGCAAGAGTGGCTACCGCGTGTCGGGCAGGCGGCGGTGCGAACCGGCCTGACCGACTTCGTCGGGTTGGGGCGAATGGTGCTGAGTTACCCGGAGTTGCCCGCCGACGTGCTGGCCGGCCGCGAGTTGCAGTTCAAGAAGTTCTGCCGCACCTTTAGCGATTGCACCACCGCCCCGCGGAACGGCCTCATCTCCGGCTGCTTCCCGCTCGACCCGTTCTACAAGGCCCGGCCCGAAGCCGCGGAACTGGCGGTCATCAAGAAGCGGTGACGCGACTCGCCGGCCGCCGGTGGGCCGGTATCATTGGTCTGCGTCGCGGTTCACCCCTCTCTCCTCCACCTCTCTCGGTGACAACATGAAGATTCAGTTACTGGCCGTCTGGCTCGTTGCGGTCGGCGCAACCGTGAGTGCCCGCGCGGCCGAGCCGTCAGTGGTCGCTAGTGGCTTGAAGAACCCGACCCTGGTGTGCGTCTCGCTCGACGGTCGCACGTTCATGGCCACGGCCGACGGGGTGATGGAGGTGACGGACGGCAAGGCCACGAAGTACCTCGACCTCTCCGCCGCGACCGGACTGGTGCCGTTCCAGAAGTCGCTGTTCGTGGCGGCGGCGGGGACCGTTCACCGCGTCGATCTGAACTCCGGTAAAGCCCAGGTGTGGGCGGCGGCGAAAGACTTCCCTGGCGCACCCAAAGAACTCGCCGGCATGACCGTGGACGAGCGCGGCACGGTGTACGTCGCCGAAGCGAACAAGGACGGCGGCAACGCGCTGTTCGCCATCGGGGTGAAGTCCGCCCGCCCCGGCCAAACACCGGCCCGCGGAGACATCCAGAAGGTGGCCACCCTGCCGTGCGACGGCCACGGGCAATACGCCTTGGAATCGGACGGCCTGAACCACGTTCTCGCCCTCGAAAGTCACGGGGCGCTCACGCGGGTGAACGTGACCAACGGCAAGTCGGAGCCGCTGGGCACGGCGTTTGAAACTGGCGTGGACGTGACCTTCGACCAGCACGGGCGGCTGTTCGTCCTCACCGCCGACGCGCTGTTCGGCATCCCGCGGCCGGGCG
>JBBRUO010000506.1:0-4847 GCA_038247725.1 Gemmatales bacterium | reverse complement strand
TCGCCGAGGTGCCAGAAGCCGGAGCCGATGACGCTTTCGTTGACGCCAGTTTTCGAGTCAAGCCGCGGGTCGGGCAGCACGTCCCCGGCGAGGTGTTCCAGGGCGAAGCGGTCGTACGGCAGGTCGGCGTTGAACGCGCGAATGACGGAATCGCGGTACTGGTAGGCGTTGGGAATCTCCGGCTCGAACTCGTGGCCCCGCGTCTCGGCGTAGCGGACCAGATCCAGCCAGTGCCGCGCCCACCGTTCGCCAAAGGCAGGCGAACCCAGCAGCCGGTCCACCACCACTTCAAAGGCCTTCGGCGACGTATCCGCTTCGAACGCCGCAATCGCGCTCGGGGTCGGCGGCAGGCCGGTGAGGGCGAACGTCACCCGCCGGAGCCACGTCAGCTTGTCCGTCGGCGGGGCGAAATCGAGTTTCTTCTCGGCGAGCTTGGCGCGAAGAAAGCGGTCCACCGCATCGCCGGGGCCGGCGGGCACGGCGGGTTTCGTCACCGGTTGCCACGCCCAATGGTCCTTCTTCCGCTTGGCGATGTCGAAGGCATCGGCCGTCGGTTCGGCGACGGCGGCAGTGTCGTTCGGCCAGGGCGCGCCGGCCTTCACCCACGCTTCCAACTCGGCGACGGCGGCCGCCGGCAGTTTCCCCTTCGGCGGCATCAGCAGATCGGGGTCGCCGTACTTCACCGCTTCAATGATCCGGCTCTTCGCTGGGTTGCCGGGCACCAGTGACGGGCCGGTGTCACCGCCTTCCAGCAGGAACTTGCGGCCGTCCACCCGCAGCCCCCCCTTCGGGTGCTTCGGCGTCTTCGCCGAGTGGCACGAATAGCAGTGTTCGACCAGCAGTGGCCGCACCTTGGTCTCGAAGTGCGCGGCCTGCTCCGGTGTCGGGTCGGCGGCGACCGCGACGGCGGGGATGGCGAACAGGGCGGGGAGGCAGAGCCACAGGCGCATGAAGGGAACTCCGGGCGGGTGGTGTAGTTTATCCGCATCCGGTTGCCGAGAGCAACCTTTGATCCGCCGCGACGAACTAGAATGTCCCTTGACGGGTCCGTCCGCCGCAGTCAAGTTGAAACGGTTGCGCGGCCTCCGCCCGTTGCGCGACGGCGGGCGAGGGCCGATTCCGAATCGACCCTGATGATCGGGCAAGCCGGAGCGCCCGTCCCGCCGATGGAACTGCGGTCCACCGCCACGGACCCGGCGGCCCCCCCACCACCCCGGTCGCGCGGCAGGAGGCAGTTCCGGATGAATCGGCTCGCTCGAACCTCGTTCCTTCTCGCGGTCGCCCTGACGGCCGGCGTCGGCACCGCGCACGCTCAGCGGCCGAAGGCTCAGCCGTCCGCGCCACCGCCCGGCCCGTGGGCGAACAAATTCTTCATGACCGATGTCGAGCGGAGCACCAATCAGCCGGCCCCGCGCGTCCTCGTCCACGACTTCGGCACCGTCCCGTTCGGCACCGTCTGCGTCGAGAAGTTCACCCTCACGAACCCGTATGACGTGCCCATGCAGGTGCTCGACGTGCGGGTCGAGTGCGGCTGCCTGAAGGCGTTCCCGCCGACCAAGGTGCTCCAGGCGAACGAGTCGGCCGAGTTCGCCGTCACGATGGACGCCGGTAAGTTCAAAGGGGCGAACGCCAAGAAGCTGTTCGTCGCGTTCGGCCCGAACTACGTCTCGACGGCCGAGTTGGAGTTCCGTGCCACCAGTCGGGAGGATGTCACTCTCAGCCCCGGCCGGGTGGACTTCGGCATCGTCCCGCAGGGGACGAAAACGAAGCCGCGGACCGTCACCCTGAAATACGAGGGCCGGCAGAAGGACTGGAAGGTGACGGACATCGTGAAGCCGCCCGCCGGGTTGGTGGTCGAGTGCCAGGAGGCGTCGCGGGGCAGCCCGTTCGCGGTGACGTATGATGTCACCGTGACGCTCCAAGACGACGCCTCCGCCGGGCTGCTGGCCGCGACGGTGGAGCTGAAGACGAACGACCCGACGACACCCCTGCTGAAAGTGAACGTCGGCGCGATGGTGGTGCCGCCGGTCGCCGTCATTCCCGACAAGGTGACGTTCCGCGGCCTCCCCGTCGGCACCGAGCGCGAGTACAAGGTGCTGGTGCGGGGCAGCGGCGGGGAGACGTTCACCCTGACCGCCGACGTGAGCGAGGCGGCCGGGGTGCGAGTCGAGGGCATCTTGCCGGCCCCCTCCAGCTTGCACGTGATTACCGTGAAGTGCCTGCCGAAGGCCGCCGGGCCGTTCCGCCACGAGGTCAAACTGCGGACCAGCCTCGGCGGCCCGCCGCTGGTGCTGGTCGTCGAGGGCGAGGCAGAGTAAGGCGGGCTCACGGCCCCGCCGGCCGCTTTCATCCGTGTCACCGCTGTAAGCCGAGTCTCGCCAGCGTCTCGGCCCGGAAGGCGGCGAAGCGACCTTCGCTGATGGCCGCCCGCGCGTCGGTCATGAGGTGGATGTAGAACGTGATGTTGTGCAGACTCAGGAGGGTCGGTCCGAGCATCTCCTCGGCGGCGAACAGATGGTGCAGGTACGCCCGGCTGTAATTTTTACAGCAGTCGCAGGCGCAAGTCGGGTCGAGCGGATCCGGGTCGCGGCGGTGGCGGGCGTTGCGCAACTTTACGGTGCCGGTTGATGTGAACGCCAGTGCGTTCCGGCCGCTGCGGGTGGGCATCACGCAATCGAACATGTCGATCCCGGCCGCGACCCCGGCCAACAAGTCCTGCGGGCGGCCGACGCCCATCAGGTAGCGCGGCTTATCCGCCGGCAGTAGCGCGGCACACGCGGGGAGGACCGCGTGCATGTCTTCCGGAGCTTCGCCGACGCTGAACCCGCCCAGGGCGTAGCCGGGGAAATCCAGTTCCACGAGCGGCCCGGCGCACTCGGCCCGCAGGTCCACGTTCAACCCGCCCTGGACGATGGCGAACAGCGCCTGATCCGCTCGCGTGTGGTGGTCCCGGCACCGCTTCGCCCACAGCAGGGACCGCCGCACGGCGTTCCGCACCACGGCCGGGTCGCCGTCGGCGGGCGGGCACTCGTCCAACACCATCGCGATATCCGAGCCGAGGTTCTGCTGGATGTCCACCGCGCGTTCCGGCGTGAGTTCCAGCGGCGAGCCGTCGAGGTGGCTCTTGAAGGTGGCCCCGTGGTCGGTGATCTTCCGCTGCTCGGCGAGGCTGAACACCTGATAGCCGCCGGAGTCGGTGAGGATCGGGCCGGGCCAATTCATGAACCGGTGCAGCCCGCCGAGGTCGCGGATCAGTTCGTCGCCGGGCCGCAGCGCGAGGTGGTACGTGTTGCCGAGGAGGATCTGCGCGCCGGCCGCCCGGACCATCTCCGGCGTCAGCCCTTTGACCGTGGCCGCGGTACCGACCGGCATGAACGCCGGGGTGCGGATGTCCCCGTGCGGGGTGGTGATGGTCCCCGCCCGCGCGGCGGTGTCGGTGGCGTCGAGGCGGAAGGTGATGCTCATGGACTTTCGGATACGGCGGAAGGGGGAATCGGGCGAGGGGCCTTTGGCCCGCTCGCACGCTCGCGACGATGTCACCCGTTTCGTCGCCGCTGCTCGCCGCCCGAAGAATTCAGTTGCGATTGCGGTTCCGCCACTCCGCCGGCAGAATACGCCAATGAAGCGAACCCCCCTCGCCTGGTGCAACCTGACCCACGACCGCGTGCGGTTCGGCCTGTTCGTGCTCGGCATCGCGTTCGCCGTCATCCTCATGTTCGTGCAACTCGGTTTCCGCAACGCCCTGCTGGACAGCAACACGCAGTTGCACGACCACCTCCGCGCCGATCTGGTGATGGTGTCGCCGAACCGCCAGATGATGGCGATGAAGGAAGCGTTCCCCCGCCGCCGGTTGGCCCAGGCGCGGGCGGTGGCCGGCGTCCGGGAAGTTCATGCCCTGTACGTCGAGAACGCCATCGGCATGATGCGCGACACGCACCCGGACCCGACGAACCGCGAGCCGACGCGAGGGATTCGCGTCGTCGGCGTCGATCCCGACGCGCGGCTCTTGGACTTCCCCGAACTCGACCCGAACGACCCCCTCTCGCAGGGAGACGCCCTCCGCCGGCCGGGGGCGGCCCTGTACGACCGCAAGACCAAGCCCGACCCGAACGAGGCGGGCATCAGCCTCTTCGGCCCACTCGCGCCGGGCATCCTGACCGAGCTGGCGGGCAAGGATATCACGTTGGTCGGCGGTTTCGACCTCGGCACCGATTTCACCTCCGACGGCACGCTCATCCTGTCCGCCGACACGTTCGTGGACATCCTGCGCAAGCCGTTCACCTCCGGGTCGGGGGAAGCGGAAACGGACGTCGGGCTCGTGCGGCTGGAGCCGGGGGCCGACCCCGAGGCGGTGAAGGCGGCCATCCAGCGGGCGGTCGCCACCGGCGAGCCGGACCCGGACGTGCTGGTGTTCACCCGCGACGAGTTCCGGGACCGCGAGAAGGGCTTCTGGCTGAGCAACACCCCCATCGGCTTCGCGTTCGGGTTCGGCATGTTCATGGGGTTCGCGGTGGGGCTGGTCTTCTGCTACCAGATTCTGTCCGGGGACGTGTCCGATCACCTGCCGGAGTACGCCACGCTGAAGGCCATCGGCTATGGCAACGGGTACCTCGCCTGGGTGGTGTTGCAGGAGTCGCTCATCCTCGCCGTGTTCGGCTACCTGTTCGGCGGGCTGGTGTCGTGGGGGGCGTATGAACTGCTGACGGCGACCACCGGGCTGCCGATGCGGCTGACCCTCGACCGCGCCGTGATGCTGTTCGTCGCCACGGTGCTGATGTGCTGCGCGTCCGGTCTGGTGGCGCTGGTGGGGCTGCTCCGCGCCGACCCGGCGGACGTGTTCTGACGAG
>JBBRUO010000505.1:0-4850 GCA_038247725.1 Gemmatales bacterium | reverse complement strand
TCGTCGAACAGCGCCAGGGCCTCGGCGAAGTCGATGTCGGGGGACAGCGCGGCCACCACGAAGGCGGCGGCGCGGCGGACGTCCGGCGGCCGGTCACCGGCGACCGCGGCGAGCAGCGTGCGGCGGGCGAACACCGCGAGGTCCTCGCCGTCCGGCCGGGCCGCGGTCAGTCTCTCGAACTCGTCGTCCGTCAGTCGCAGCATCACGTTGCGGGCGCGTTTGGCGCTCATCGGAACAGCTCCTGGAAGAGGGGGGGCCGACCGGCTTGCCCGGGGCCGGGGCCGGGGCGGGGGCGGATTTCGGCGGCGGGGATGGCTGCGGCCGCAACGCCGCGGGCAGCTCGCGTGCCACCCAGACGCCGAGGAAGACGGTCGCGATCGCGGCGATCACCGCGGCGGCCGCCGCTTCGTGCCGGCGGGCGAACCGGATCGCCCGCGACTGCCACGGGACGGCCCGAGCCGTGCGGGGTGCGGCCTTCGAGTCCCGCCACGCCGTCAGCCGCGCTACCCACTCGGCGGCGGACGGCCGCAGGTGCGGCGCGCCGAGGAACGCCGCGCGGAACAGGTCGTCGATGTCGGCCGGCACGACGACCGGGTCGTAGGCGGGGGCGCGGAAGTCGGGGTGGGCGGTGTACCGGACGAACAGCCCGCGGCGGACGGCGTCGTCCAAGTCGAGCCCGACGGTCGCGGCGCACGACTGCGGCTCCATCGGCGGGCGGCCGAAGATCAGCTCGAACAGCGCCACCGCGAGGGCGAACAGGTCGGCGGCGCGGCTCGGCGTGGCCGCCGGGTTGGCGAGCGCCTCCGGCGGCCGGTAGCCGGGCGTCGCCAGTGTTTCGACGGCGTCGATCAGGCGGCCGTCGGCGGCCCGGAACCGGAACAGGCTGACGGCCGCCGCGTCCACCACGGTGACGGTGGCGGTGCGCAGGTCGACGACGATGTTGCCGGCCTTCACGGTGTCGCCGAGCGCCATCGTCAGGGCGGGGGCGGCGTGGGCGACGGCGGCGGCGAGGCTCGCGCCGATCGCGGCCTTCCGCCCGTCGGGGATCGTGCCGGTCTTGCGGGCGTCCGTCAGCGCTTCGAGCGACTCTCCGGTCGCGAGCGGCATGACGAATCCGACGGGGCGGCCGGCGGTGTCGTGTACGGGTTCGACCGGCCAGGCGAAGCCCGGCACGGCCTTGGCGAAACGGATCAGGGTGTCGATCTTGTCGACGGCGACGGCGTCGAGGTCGGCGGTGTACACCTTCACGGCCGCGTCGCCGGCCCGGTACACGACCCCTTCGGTCCCGCTGCCGAGTGTGGGCAGCGAGTCGAGTTGGAAGACGGTGCCGGAGGATCGGCCGACGACGCGGGGCATGGGGGACACTCGCCGGGGGTTACTGGGTGCGGAGGCGGGGGTTCGAGCCGGTCAGCTTGCGGCTGGCCTGGAGCAGGCTGTCGAAGGTGATGTTCAGGACGGCCTTCGGGTCGTCGTCGAGGGAGCGGACGCCGCGCTCGTTCAAGTCGAGCCTGTTCGCCAGCGCGGTGTTGACCGCCGCCACGTCGGGCGCGACGATCGTGACCTTGCCGTTGAACTTCCGCATCGCGGCGACGAAGGCCGCGACGCCCGCCTCCGTCTCGGCCGGCTCCTCGCCGGTCGGGAACAGGTCGCTGGCGATCAGCACCTCGAGGTTCCGGACGGCCGTGTTCTGGGGAAACACGACCTGCTCGAGGAACACCGTCAACTTCTCGGCGACCAGTCCCAGCGCCGTTCCGATCGGGGTCTGCCCGAGCGGCGTGTAGGGCGGGTCGTTCGCCCGCGAGAGCGGGCCGAAGTCGGAGGCCGCCACGCCGCCGGAGACGACGACCGACATGCCGTAGATCAGCTCGGCGACGCGCGGGCCGCCGCGTTCGACGAGGGCGGACCGGACGGCCGGGATGAATTCACCCTGCCGGACGAGCCACGTCTTCATCGAGCCGCTCGCGTCGATGATGACGACGTACAGCACGAGGCGGGGCGGCAGGCCGCCCGCGGCGACGCCGAGGACGAGCTTCGCGCCCCCGGGAATCGACTTCTTCTTCGACAGTGCCATCGCAATCTCCAGAACTGGGTTGAACGGGAACATGGGAAGCCGACAGACGTCCGGCTTCCGGGCCGCGGGCACCGCACCCGACAGCTTGGGGGTGTTTTCCAACCTTGGTCCCGAGAGAAAAATCCGTGGAAACTCGTGGAATCGGTCGGGTAGAATGGCGGAGATAAAAAGGGAGGTGTCGTGTGCTCGCGTCCATGCCGCTCGAGAACGACCTTTGGCAGGATGTGGTTCAAATTTGCAGGACGCGCGGTGTCAAGTGGCTCGAAGCCAAATCCGGCATTGGAAAATCGAAGATCTATCGGCTCCTGAGCGATCCGACGGACGAGTGCGTGCGCCCCGTCCACGACCATTTACGGTGGGCGGTCAAGCAGGAGTGGGATCGGAACCCTCACCCGCCCGGCCTCCCCAAGTGCCACAAGGATCCGGGCGGGTGGCACCCCACCGAATCCGGCGGCCGACACTGTCCGGCCTGCGCGCCGGTTCGGGCGAGTTCGCACCAGGATATCCGCCTCCCGGTCGGGCCGCCGAGTCGGGAACTGATCGGTGCCGAATTGCGCGAGTTGCACCGTCAGGCCGACGAACTCAAAGGGAAGTGGGAGATCGACGCGGCGCTGATGTTGACCCAGTTCGCATTCGACCGCCGGCGCGCCACGTGCCAACGGCACGCCGACGCCACAGACCTGCTCCGCATTGCCACCAAGGTCGCCGAACTGTCGCGCCGCTCGGGCGATCCGGAACGGCACCGAGATTCTTACGACCGCTGTGTCCTGCCCGCAGTACGGGTGCTCGCGACTTTCGCCCGCGACGAGGACGCGCGGCTGTCGCTCGCGGCGGCCATGAACGCCGTTAAGGAGTTGGTCGCCGCGGAGAGTGAATCGTTCTCGAAGCCCGTCCGCGAACCCTGGGCCCGTCGGGTCGAATGGCTCAGTAATGTCGCGACCCGCCACGCCGCCCGGCTGGCGGCGGCAGACTCGGATGGGTTCAACTCCGTGGGACGCCAGCTCGCGCTCGCCGCCATCCGCAGGCTGTCGCGGCCGGATCGACCGGCCGTGCCGTCGCCGGGACAAAAAATTTGGGCTACTATGCCGCTCCATTATTTTGGGTTGCGAAACCTTCAGGCGATTGAGTTCTTCGAGCGGGGGCAGACCGCGGCCATCGTTGATACGTTGGCGGAGGACTACGCCGCCGCCCGTCAAACCATCTTCGCTCCGGACGGCTCGCTCGTGGCGAACGAAGGGGAGCGGTCCACGATGATGGGCATGGCCCTCTACCTCGGAATCGCGCGCTCGAAAACCCGCCAGTAAGAACGGCACGCCCTCTCGTCCGAGCAGTGTCTGTCCGACTCGCGTCGCATCTACGAACACAGCGGCCGCCGCGCCCGCTGCATCGTTACCGACGCGATGCGCGCCGCGGCAGCCAAATGCGACGGGGCCGGGGAGTATCTCGAACAAGTCTGTGTCGCGCCGCAGGCCGCCGACCTCACGGAACGCGTCGAACAGGTATGGGAACTCCTCCGGGGCAGGTTACCGCTCGATTCGTGATCGGCGGAGCGATGACTTTCCCGTCGCGTTCTGGCCCAGTGCAAGAGTGTGGCGCACTGGTTTTTTGCACTCGCCCCCGCAATCCGCTCCCGACCCGGCATCGCTGCCGGGCCGCCCGTTCGGCTACCACCCGCCGTTATCCACGAAACTGTAGTAACCGTCCCGACTCAAAATGATGTGGTCGAGAAGCCTTAACCCCACCGCCTTGCACGCCGCGTCGATTCGCCGCGTGACGTGCTCGTCTTCCGGCGACGGCTTCACACTCCCGGATGGGTGGTTGTGGGCGACGATGATCGAGCTACTCGCCGTCTGGAGTGCGACCCCGAGTAACAGCCGAATGTCGACCTGGGTGTGGTCGAACCCGCCGCTGCACAGCCGGACCCAGCCGAGGATCTCGTGCGCGCCGTTCAGGCACAGCACGACGAAATCCTCGCGCAGTTCGATGGTGTCGGCGTCCCACACCTTGCGCAGGTACTGATGGCAACATACCGGGGTGGCGACGAAAAACGGCATCGCGGTTTGCGACGTGTCTTTCGCCCGCCCCCGGCGGTAACTCACTTTGAGTTCGGCGAGCGATGGGGTACGGTCGAGAGTCTTGAGCGTGATCATTTTTGAATTCCTTTTTGTTTGGTTTCGTTCGAGTGGGCCGAGGGGCTACAACCCCCCGGCCCGTTGTTCACTTCTTGAATCCGCCCGCCCGGTCGGCGGCCCGGTCCCGCATCAACTGCCGCCGGATTTCCTCCGGCAGCGTCGCGTACGGTGCGAGTACGGAGTCGAGGTGTTCGACCGTGCGGATTTCTCCCGCCCGACACCCGGCCCACAGGAGCGGGATGTCCTCGGCGTCCGGGTCTCCGAACTCGACATCTCGTTGGTCCCAGACCTGAGCGAAGTACGTAGCTAACGGCCCGTCCCAGCCGACCACGACGACGGTGTACGTGACCCCGTTGTGTATTTCGTAGCGTGACATAAGCCCTCCGTTAGTCTTCCGTAGGCGTCATGACGGTCACGCACGGTGCCCCGTCGTCGGCGGGCCCGCACACGGCTTTTAACTCCACCAGCGGCGGCGTTCCGTCGCGATTGTCGTTCCGCACGTGTAGGCGGTACCGCACATCCGAGCCGTCACGGTCGGGGCCGCGAATCGCGAGCCGCAGCATCGTGAGCACGTCCCACAGTCGCCCGCCTTCGTCCTGACCGGACACGCCCGCGGGGACCGCTATGCACTCCGCCCACACCGCCGC
>JBBRUO010000504.1:0-4852 GCA_038247725.1 Gemmatales bacterium | reverse complement strand
TGTCTTCCCTTCGTGCCCTTTGTGTCCTTTGTGGTTCCATCCTGTCTTCAATCTCTGAGCAGCCCTGGTGACCCCCGGCACGCCGCGAGACCCAGGCAATTCGGATTTCCTCTCGCGCCAGGTGTCGTGGGTGACGGCGTTCGCGGCGCAGTGCTTCGCGTTTCTCACGTTCGTCTGCCCGGTCGCGACCCACGCCCTGAGCGGCCGATGGTCGTGGTCCGTCCGACTCTTCACGGTCATTTCGGCCTTCGCGGGGCTGAACATGGCCATGATGGGCGTCAATGCTTACGAGGACATCCCACGGGCGTCCGGACTCATTCGCACCCCGGCCGACTTTCTGGAAGGCGCGATGGTGATGGCGTCGATCTTCGTCTTCTACGTCCTGCTCACGCTCGGTACGCTCGTCTGGATCGCCACGCGCGGGCGACGCTTCCGGTAAGTATCATGGGGATTGGCCCGGACGCCGGATCGCGGACACGCGGGTCGGCCCCGTGCCCGCGTTGGCCCGAACTTCCCGACGCCACCCGCAGTCGGGCCTGGTGGCCTCGATGCCCGGAAAAAACCCGATGGTCGCCGGCGGGAACGGCCCACCCCCGTTCGGCGGGGCTTCGTTCTTCAAAGACCTGGCCCCGAAGGACGGGCTCCTGGTCGGGGTCGAGGTCGTCATCGGCCGGCCGTACGCCGACGAACTCATCCTGTCGGTGCTCCCCCTGTAGCGCGCCGACAACAAGGGAGTTCGGCAAGCAGTTCGGCACGGCCGCGGACGGCCCGATCACGCTGAAGGCGAAGGCGGAGTACGCGGTCGGCGGGATCACGTTGATGCAAGGCCTCGGTTTCGACGGCCTGTCGGTCCCCTTCTAGAAAGTGGTGGGCGGCCGCCTTGACCCGACCGACAGCTACGCGAGCGAATGGGTCGGCAGCGCCCAAAAGAAGCCGCTCACGAAGCTCGGCGGGGACGGCACGCCGGTGGTCGGTGTCGTGGGAACGTCGAATCGCACCGACATGACCGGCATGGGGCTGCTCTTCCAGGGGCAGTGACGACACCGTTGCGGGCGGCCCCGCGATACAATCCCTGACATGCTCTACTCCCGCCTCCTCCGCCCGTATCTGTTCCGCTGGGACGCCGAGGAGGCGCACGAGTTCGCGCTGCGGTCGGCGCGGGTGCTGGCCCGGTCGCGGTGGCTGTGCGGGCTGATCCGCGCCGCCGTCCGCCCGAAGCCGATGCCCGTCCGCGCCCTCGGCCTGACGTTCCCCAACCCCATCGGCCTCGCGGCCGGCATGGACAAGAACGCCGTCGCCCCGCTGGCGTGGTGGGCGTTCGGGTTCGGGTTCGTCGAACTCGGCACCGTCACCCCGCTGTCGCAAGACGGCAACGACCAACCCCGCATGTTTCGCTACGTGGACGCGGCGGCGGTGGTCAACCGCATGGGGTTCAACAACCGCGGCGCGGCGGCGGTGGCGGCCCGACTGGCGGCGCAGGCGAAGGCCGGGTTGCGACCGCCCTTCCCCGTCGGCGTCAGCGTCGGCAAGAACAAGGTCACGCCCGACGAGCGGACGGTGGACGATTACCAGTCGGCCGCCGCCACCCTCGCCCCGCACGCCGACTTCGTCGCCATCAACGTCAGTTCGCCGAACACGACCGGCCTTCGCTCACTCCAAACGGGTCCGTGGATGAGCCAACTCGTGACGGCGGTGCGGGCGGTGAGCGGGCCGAAGCCGGTGCTGGTGAAGGTCGCGCCGGAACTGGTCGGCGACCCGCTGAACGAAGTACTCGACGCGGTGTTGACGGCCGGTGCGGCCGGGGTGATCGCCACGAACACGCTGGCGACTGGCGGCAAAAACGGGCTGGAAGTGGGCGGCCTCAGTGGGCGGCCGCTGCGGGACATCTCACCGCGGAACGTCGAGGCGATCCGCAAGCGGGTGGGCGACGGGGTGACGGTCATCGGCGTCGGCGGCATCGAGGACGCGGACTCCGCCCGTCGGATGCTCGACGCCGGCGCGACGTTGTTACAACTCTACACGGCTCTGGTGTACCACGGCCCGTTCCTTCCGGTTACGATCAGTCGGGGGTTGGGTGCCCGCTCGGGTCGCTGACTGTCACTGAAGGCGGGCGCAGTCTCGCCCGGTGCCGAGACATCTCCCCTCCGCCCGTGCCTAGGATCAACTACGAGACCGGCGTCCGCTCGGGCAAGCCTCCCGACTGGGGCACCGGTTCATGGCCAAGAACCCAGGCAGCGGAACCCCGAGGCGCGCGTGGAACACATTTTTTACAACCGTTGGGAAGATTTGGCCCGCACCGTCATCGTCGGCGTCCTCGCCTACGCGGTGCTGGTCGCCGCCCTCCGCTGGTCGGGCAAGCGGACCCTCTCGAAGATGAATGCGTTCGACCTCATCGTGACCGTGTCCCTCGGCTCCACCTTGGCGTCGAGTCTGCTCAACAAAGACGTGGCGCTGGCCGAAGGGGTTCTCGCGTTCCTGCTGCTCATCGGTCTGCAGTTCGCAGTCACCTGGTTGAGCGTGCGGGTGCGGTGGGTCCGCCGCGTCGTCACCGGCGAACCGCTAATGCTGTTCGAGTCGGGGGCGTTCTCGTCCGCCGCGTTGCGGCGGGCGCGGGTGACCGAGGACGAGGTGCGGGCCGCGGTGCGGGGGGCTGGGGTCCGCGACCTGGGGGGCGCGGCGGCCGTCGTCCTGGAGACGGACGGCTCGTTCAGCGTGGTCCGGGGCGGCGACGGGGTCGGGGCGTCCAGCCTGGAAGGCGTCCGGCGGGTCTAGGCGGATCGACTCGGAATGCCCGGCCAAACGCCGCACATGGCCGGCGGCAACGGACTTCCCACACCGGGAGCAACCCATGACTTCGCTACTGCTCGCCGTCCCGCTGGTGTTGGCCGCGCCGATCCCGAAAGATTTCCAGCGCCCGACCCTGGAGGGCACCTGGGTGTTCGTGTCGGCCACGTCCAGTGGGCGGCCAGACGCCCTGTATGACGGGGCGAAGTGGGTTCTGGAGAAAGACGGCAAGGCCACCCGCCATGTGGGTGGGGACGCGGGCAGCGCGGCGGGGTACAAGGCCGATCCGAAGGCGAAGACGTTCGACTGGACGGTCTCCGGCACCACCTGGACCGGCATCTACGAACTCAAGGGCGACACGCTGAAAGTGGCCCTCGGCCTCGAATCGCGGCCGACCGAGTTCGCCGGGCCGTCCGTGTACGTGTTCACGATGAAGAAGGCGAAGTGACTTCGGCCCACCGCGCGCGGAGTTGCGCGGGGGTGGCGGTGCCGGTGACGCCGATCTGCCGCACCGTCACCGACGCCACGAGGTTGCCGAGCATCGCCGCCTGAATGTCCGTCGCCCCGCACGCCTTCGCCGCCGCGATCCCGGCGCTGCAACTGTCGCCCGCCCCGCAGATGTCCACCGGCCCCGCCACCGGGTAGCCGGGCATCAGCCGCGGTTGTGTGCCGGGCCGGAGCAACTGAATCCCCCGCTCGCCCAGCGTCTGGAACACCGGCCGGTCCCACCCCGCGACCGCCCCGCCCTCCCGCTCGTTCGGTTTGATGCACATCCCCCGGAACAGCCCGATCCGCTCCCGGCTGTCGGCCAGCACGAACTTCGCTGGCGTCCCGGCGGCCAGTTCCGCGACCCGCTCCCGCACCCGCGCGGTGACGACCCCGCAGTCCGCCTCGCTCACCTGATCCAACACGATCACCGCGTCGAACGTCGGCCAGCTCGCGGTCAGGCGGGCGAGCAGTTCTTCTTGAAGGGCGTTCGGCGTCGGCGTGCGGTTCTTGATGTCGAGGCGGTTCAACTCCCGCGTCTCGTACATCGGCTTGGTGTATGTCGGCGTCATGCGGGCGGGCGACGCGATCACGTCGGCCGCCGTCACCCCCGGCCGCTTGCGCAACTCGCGGAGCAGGTCGGACCCCTCGCCGTCGTCGCCGACGAACGTGATCGGGTGGACGGTGCCGACGCCGAGCGCGACGAGGTTGTTCAACACCGTGCCGAGCGCGCCGGGGTAGTTCCGCACGCCCGTGACCTGGTAGGCCGTCAACCCGGTTTCGACCGACGGCTCGTCGCGGGCGGGGTCGAGGTCGAGGTAGCGGTCGAGGAACAGGTCGCCGACCAGCCCGATTCGCCGGTGCGGGATCGCGGCCAGGATGCGGTCGAGGTCGGCGGCGGTGAGGGTGTCCATGGCGCGGGACCACGAGGAGAGGCGCGTCGCCCGTCAGGATAGCGGACGGGTCGGGGGCGGAGAAACCCACAATTCCGCGAATCGCGCCAACGGCCGGCGGGCGGCCGCGTTTCCTTCTGTTGCAACCGCTCCCGGCGCGGATTCCCCGGCGCGGCGGCGGCGGCGGGCGTTCAGTTCGCGCGAATCGGTGTTGACGCGGCCTGCGTCGTGATACAACATATTACTCAAGATGCGTCGCTCCCGATTTCCCGTCTCACAGCCTTCGGCCCTCAAAATCAGGAAGCTCTCATGCCGCAATCCGTCCTCAAACTGCTGGGCATTTCCTCGTTCGCGCTCACGGCCCTGTCCGTGCTCGCCGCGATCGCCGGCCCGGCCGTCGGCCAAGCCCCTCTCCCGATCGCCTTCCGACCGGGTGGGGCGTCGTTGCTCCCGCTGACGGGCTCCTACGGCCCGTTCGTCGCCCCCGGCCCGCTGCGGCCGAGCCTCCAAAACCTGGGGCAGAACCAAGGTGGGAACCAGGGCCAGAACCAGGGTGGGTTCGGTGGACAAGGTGGGATCCAGGGCGGGGGCGGCATTCAGGGTGGGTTCGGCGGGGGCGGGATCCAGGGCGGGTTCGGCGGTCAGGGCGGGTTCGGCGGCGGCGGCATCCAGGGCGGGTTCGGCGGCGG